>JAHDDX010000077.1 GCA_020629135.1 Hellea sp. | reverse complement strand
CCCGTATAGCCCTGGAACCGGGCTTTCTGGTTCGGATTGTCATTTGAAATACTGGCCCCACCGCCGAGCCCCACGGTTTTGGGCGTTTCGTTATCGGTTTCGAAATCCAGCTCGATATCATCCGGAATGACTTCGAGTTCCAAGGGGTCGCCCGCCTGATCCTCGGCACGTCGTTGTGTGAACGGCACGATATTGTCGTCCTGTCCACCGGCACGGAGGAAGCCTTTGGAATAGCCGGGCAGCAAGAGCTGCTCCCCTTCCTGACCGCTTGGGCCGGGATTGCGTTCCGCCTCACCAATGCCGAGATTATCCGGCGTATTGGCGTCTGACGGCACATGGGCGAGATCATCCCAACCGAGATAGGAAATGCCGAGCTCGCGGAAGATATAATCGAGAATGGAGTTTGCGAATTTGATCCGGTCATTGCCGGTCACAGGGCCCGAGGGCTCAAACCGGGTAAAGACAAAGGCCTCAACAAATTCATCCAGCGGCACACCATATTGCAGACCGATGGAAATCGCGATGGCGAAATTATTCATCAGCGAGCGGAAGGCCGCGCCCTCCTTATGCATGTCGATGAAAATCTCGCCCAGTCGACCGCTCTCAAACTCGCCCGTATGCAGATAGACTTTGTGCCCACCAACCGTGGCTTTCTGGATATAACCTGTGCGGCGATCCGGCAGGCGTTCCCGTTCGACCGGTTTCTCGACAATGCGTTCGACGACTTTTTCGACCACGCGTTCGGTGACTTTGGCCGTCCGTTTCGCAACAGGGGCATCCACCTCGTCTTCCAGATCGTCAAGGTCAGCATCACTGAAAACCGCCGAATTCAGGGGTTGAGACAATTTGGAGCCGTCTCGGTAAAGCGCAATTGCTTTCAGGCCCAGCTCCCAGGACTTGCGATAAATTTCAGCGCAGTCTTCGATCCTGGCTTCGTTTGGCATATTGACCGTTTTGGATATCGCGCCGGAGATAAAAGGCTGCGCGGCTGCCATCATTAAAATATGTGCCTCTGCCGACAGGCTGCGTGTCCCGATGCGGCCGCATTTTGTTGCGCAATCAAAGACGGGTAAATGCTTGTCTTTTAGATGCGGCGCCCCTTCCAGGGTCATTGCGCCGGCGCAATAGACATTGGCCGCTTCGATATCCTCGGGCTCAAAACCTAATATTGGAAGCAGGTCATGGCCGTGTCTTTCAATTTGTTCCTCGGAAAGGCCAAGACCATCCTTGCAGAAATCTTCGCCAAGTACGCTGACAGAAAACGCATAACGTATATCAAATGCGCCCTTGAGGGCCGCTTCAATATTTTCAATCTCAAAATCCGAAAGCCCTTTATCCCGCATGGCGCGGTGATTTATCGCCGGAGATCCTTTGAGTGTGCCAAAGCCCAATGCATATTCAATGATATCTTCGATCTGAGGCTTACGATAACCCAAGGCCCTAAGCGCCGGTGGCACGGATTGATTGATAATTTTAACATGACCGCCGCCGGCCAGAGACTTAAATTTGACCAGCGCGAAATCCGGCTCAATCCCGGTAGTGTCACAATCCATGACCAGGCCAATTGTACCTGTCGGCGCAATCACACTGATCTGGGCGTTGCGATAGCCATGCACCGCCCCGTATTTTTCCGCTGATTTCCAATGCTGAATGGCCGAAGACACAACGCCTTCAAATGGGCACATCTCGTCATCCAAGCCCATGGGGCGATAAGACAGTCCGTCATAACGGGTTCGGTTCTCGGCGGCCTTGCGGTGATTTTTAATCACCCGCATCATAGTCTCTTCATTTTCTGAAAACCGCGGAAATGCGCCCATAAATTCGGCCATTTCGGCAGAAGTCTCATAGCCGACACCGGACATCAGAGCCGTAATCGCACCGGCTGCTGCCCGACCTTCTTCACTGTCATAGGCCAGACCACATGACATCAGCAATCCACCAATATTGGCATATCCCAATCCGAGAGTACGAAACTCAAATGATCGTTGGGCAATCTCGCGCGATGGGAATTGCGCCATCAATACGGAAATCTCAAGAACGATAGTCCAAAGTCGGCAGGCATGTTCAAATGCCGGAATGTCAAATTGATGATCTTTGGTTTTAAACTTGAGCAGGTTTAAAGACGCCAGATTGCAGGCCGTATCATCCAGGAACATATATTCCGAACACGGGTTTGATGCACGAATGGGCCCGGAAACTGAACATGTGTTCCAGGCATTAATAGTATCGTGATATTGCACCCCCGGATCGGCACTGGCCCAACTGGCACGGGCGATCTTTTCCCATAGTTCTTTTGCTGAAACACTTTTCGCCACACGGCCATCGACGCGATTGATCAGGTCCCAGTCCTCATCCTTTTCAATTGCGCGAATAAAATCATCTGAAATCCGGACAGAGTTATTGGCGTTTTGACCGGACACTGTCGCATAGGCTTCGCTGTTCCAGTCAGCCGTCAATTCAGTCACATCTATTCGGTCTACACCTTGTCGGGCCAGTTGCAGCGCACGCTGAATAACGCCGTCTGGAACGCCGCGGCGGCGCGCGGTCACCATTTCACGTTTTAGCGCCACATTTTTGGCCGGATCAAAACAATCATCCGCCGGGCCGCTACAATTCAGCGCCGCCGACATGATCGCGTTAAGCCGTTTGGACAACACCTTGGATCCGGCGACCAAAGCCGCTACTTTCATTTCCTCATTGGTTTTCCAATCAATGAAGTTTTCGACATCCGGATGGTCAATATCAACGATCACCATTTTTGCAGCGCGCCGAGTGGTACCGCCAGATTTTATCGCCCCGGCCGACTGATCCCCGACCTCAAGAAAGCTTAAAAGACCTGAAGATTGGCCTCCACCGGATAAAGGTTCGCCATTGCCGCGGATAGAGGAAAAATTGGATCCTGTTCCGGATCCATATTTAAACAGGCGGGCTTCACGCACCCATAGATCCATAATGCCGCCATCCGAAAGCAAATCATCGTTTACGGATTGAATAAAACAGGCATGGGGTTGCGGACGCTCATAGGCGTTTTCGGACTTGGTCAGTTCACCATTTTCATGATCGACATAATAGTGACCCTGAGCAGGTCCCTCCAGGCCATAGGCCCAGTGCAAACCGGTATTAAACCATTGCGGAGAGTTCGGAGCTGAGATCTGTGCCGCCAACATAAAGCGCAGTTCATCAAAGAATGTGCGGGCATCGGTTTCAGCGTCAAAATAGCCGCCGCGCCATCCCCAATAGGTCCAGCAACCGGCCAGGCGATCAAACACCTGACGGACATCCGTTTCACCTTGATCGGTCTTGGTTTTACTTGAAGCAGGAACATGTCGCTGAAGCCAGCTTGGGATATCCGGATCTTCAATCCGTTTCGTTTTCTCGGGCACACCATTTTTTCGAAAATATTTTCGAGCCATGATATCACAGGCTAATTGCGACCAGCTTTCAGGCGCCGTCACATCCTGGCTTTCGGACAGCATCTGCCCATCGATACCACGAAGCGCAGTTTCGACCGTTTTGAACCGGAAAGCGGCATAAGGACTGCGCCCTTCGGTCGTATAATGTCGGTTGATCTTCATCGAGTCGCCTTTGTGAACGTTCCAAGATAAGCTTTTGCTCAGTGACTCGCAATAGGTGCCCTAACGCACGATTGCCTTATTCTGAAGTCATTGTAACGCACCCGTTAACCTTTATTTACCCCTATTGACACAAGGTTAACGCACCATGCTGGGTTTTATTGTCATATCCGGCGCCCTATTAGGCGCCTTGCTGATGGTTACGGTATTTGCTTTGGATCTTTCCGACGCAAGCAACCGATAAGACCAATAAATTGCAATATTTCAACGGGTTGGCGCTCCGTTCAACTCTCTCTTTGTATCAAATTCCTGTTAAAACGATAACAAATCACAGCAAGAACAAATCATAAACATTTGTTGACTTTTACATTCTAATTGATCAGTTTGATTCTGAGGAGACTCAAATGCCTAAGCCAATCAGCCAATTTGTTTGCCAAAGTTGCGGAACCATTCATGGAAAATGGGCCGGTCGATGTGACGCCTGCGGCGAGTGGAATACACTTGTTGAAGAATCAATCAATCCTGTCGCGGGGGGTAAGCCTTCAAGATCCCGCCGCAAAGGCCGCATGATTGAATTTGTTGACCTTGGCAGTGAAAGTGCGGAACTTCCGCGTATGGCCTCCGGGATCACCGAATTTGACCGGGTTGCGGGTGGCGGACTGGTACCTGGTTCGGCCCTTTTGGTTGGCGGAGATCCGGGGATAGGTAAATCAACTTTGCTGTTACAGGTCTGTGGAACCCTGGCCGGGAAAGATGCAAAGGTTGCCTATGTATCCGGCGAAGAATCCGCAGACCAGGTTCAAAGACGGGCCAAACGTCTGGGTTTGGCAAAGTCCCCGGTTGCCCTGGCCGCCGAGACGTCGCTAGGTCCCATTCTGGATGCCCTTAAAGATGAGCGCCCGGATGTTGTTATCATTGATAGTATTCAGACCTTGTGGACAGATCAGCTGGGTGCTGCACCAGGAACTGTGGCCCAGGTCCGAGCCTGCGCCCAGGAACTGACCCGGTTCGCCAAGAAAAGCGGAGCCTGTGTTATTCTGGTTGGACATGTCACCAAAGACGGCCAGATTGCGGGTCCCCGCGTGGTCGAACATATGGTCGACGCCGTGATGTATTTTGAAGGCGATAAGTCCCATCAGTTCCGAATTTTGCGCGCCCATAAAAACCGATTTGGGCCAACGGATGAAATCGGCGTGTTTGAAATGCGCGAAAGCGGCCTGGCGGAAATAGAAAATCCGTCCGCTTTGTTTTTAGATGGGCGGGACAATGCGGCAACCGGCACAGCCGTATTTGCCGGACTTGAAGGCACACGTCCTGTCCTGACGGAAATTCAGGCCCTAGTTGCGCCAGCCGCTTTTGGCACGCCCCGTCGCGCCGTTGTGGGATGGGATAGCAGCCGGCTTGCCATGGTACTCGCCGTATTAGAGGCCCGATGCGGTGTGAGCTTTGGCGGACAGGATGTTTATTTGAATGTCGCCGGTGGCCTGCGCATACAGGAACCGGCTGCGGACCTGGCCGTTGCTGCGGCTCTATTGTCTTCTATTTATGATATTTCTTTGCCTGCCGACAGTGTCGTTTTTGGCGAAATCAGCTTATCCGGCGATGTGCGGCCGGTCGGGCGATCCGACGCCCGGCTCAAAGAAGCCGTCAAATTGGGTTTCTCCAAGGCGATTTGTGCCTCACCGAGACGAAAAGCCGCTAATTCTAACCTGATTGACCTGAGTTTAATTGCAATCAACACTTTGCCTGACCTCGTAACCCGTGTAGAGAACTGCGCAAACGGTCAGGGAGAATCGGAGTCTGCCTGGGCCGCCTAATCTAAACCTGGTGAGGCACCGCATATGACGATCGGGTCTTGGGCGTTTAACGGCTTTGATATAGCCGTCCTACTTGTTGTTCTAATTTCGTTGCTAATGGCTGGCAGTCGCGGATTTTTCCGTGAAATGATCTCAATCACAGCCCTTGTCATTGCCTTGGTTGGCAGTCTGTTTCTCTATGGACGATTTCGCTTTGCACTAAGGGATGTTGTGCAGCCAGAATGGCTGGCCGATGGGGTCCTCGGACTGGGTAGTTTCGCTATTCTCTATATGATTGTTGTATTTCTTTTCAGCGGCGCAACCAAAAAACTTCGCGGCAAGGAGGTCGGCCTTATCGACCGTTTACTTGGGGCACTATTTGGCGCAGGACGCGGTCTGGTCATCGCGGCATTGGCAACCATGTTATTGACTTCGCAATACCGGGCCGGACAAGACGCGCAGGAATTCAAAGACTATATAGAAACCAATAAAGACGAGTTTCCAGAGGATATTTATGACCGCATGCCCGACAGCATGCGCGAACAGATGGAAGCCCCGCCAGTGGAATTGCCGGATATGCTGCAGAACTCGTCAATGTTTCCACTTCTCGACCGGATTGGAAATGTCATTCGGGCGCTCCCTTTCGCACAAATGAAATCCATGGCAGAACGCCTGAAAGACGGTGACGTTGATTCCATCATTGAGGAACTTGATCGATGAATAATCCAAGTTGCGAGTTCGACCCGAATGAAGACCGTATTCGGGAGGAATGTGGGGTTTTTGGAATATTCGGAATGGAAGACGCGGCGTCTCTTACGGCCTTGGGTTTACATGCTCTTCAGCACCGTGGACAGGAAGCCTGCGGCATAGCGAGCTATGACGGCGAAAAATTTCACACAGAACGTCATTTGGGACTGGTTGGTGACAACTTCACCGGATCGGATCCAGCTGAGCGCCTGAAAGGCCATATCTCTATTGGTCACGTACGGTATTCGACCGCAGGACAGACCACGCTTCGCAATGTACAGCCTTTGTTTTCTGAGCTGCATACGGGCGGATTTGCCGTCGCCCATAATGGCCATCTGACCAATGCTTACTCATTACGTGAGCAACTAGTTGAAAGCGGTGCGATTTTCCAAAGCACCAGCGACACCGAAGTCATGATCCATTTGCTGGCCCGCTCACGTGGCGGCGAATTTGTCGAACGTTTTATTTCCGCCCTGCGCCGGATTGACGGCGGCTACGCATTTGTTTGTATGACCGAAGACCAATTAATCGGCGCTCGTGACCCGGTTGGCATTCGCCCATTATTGATCGGCCGCATTGACGATTCCTATCTCTTGGCATCTGAAACCTGCGCCTTGGATATGATCAGCGCCGAATTTATCCGAGAAGTTGAGCCCGGCGAAGTCGTCGTTATTAATGAAGACGGCATTCGATCGTTTCGGGCGTTTCCAGAAGGAAAGTCGCGACCTTGTGTTTTCGAATTTGTATATTTTGCCCGTCCTGACAGTGTGGTTGGCGGTAAAAGCGTTTATGAAGTTCGCAAACGCATGGGAACACGCCTGGCCCATGAATGTCCGGCTGATGTTGACGTTATTATTCCTGTCCCAGACAGTGGCGTTCCAGCAGCACTCGGCTATGCGCAAGAAACCAATATCCCATTTGAACTTGGCATCATCCGAAATCATTATGTCGGCCGGACCTTTATCCAGCCAACTCAGAAAATCCGGGATATGGGCGTCCGTCTGAAACACTCGGCTAATCGTGCTATGATCGAAGGCAAACGCGTGCTTCTGGTTGACGACTCTATTGTTCGCGGCACAACATCGACTAAGATTGTCCGGATGGTCAAGGCCGCTGGCGCCAAAGAAGTGCATTTCCGCTCAGCCTCACCGCCGATTAAATATCCCGATCATTACGGCATCGACATGCCGACTAAAGACAAATTGATCGCGGCGAACTATAGTCTGGAAGACATGACCGAAATGCTCGAGGTTGACAGCCTGGGTTTCTTATCTGTTGAGGGCCTGTATTGGGCTATGGGCGAGGAATACCGCGAAGAAGACGCACCGCAATATACCGATCATTGTTTTACAGGACAATATCCAACTACGCTTTTGGACCGGGACCGGAAGAAACTTGGTGCCAATAAACAACTCTCATTCCTGGTAGAAGTCGCTTAGAATATGACCGCTCCCATTTTGAAAAACCGGGTCACACTGGTGACCGGCGCCTCGCGTGGCATAGGATATGCCAGCGCCTTAGCCCTCGCCAAGGCTGGCTCTCATATTATTGCAGTCGCAAGAACCCAGGGTGGCCTCGAAGACCTGGATGATGCGATCCAGAAAATTGGCGGCGAATGCACACTGGTGCCGTTGGATATCCGCAATTTCGACGGCCTTGATCAGTTAGGTGCCATTATCAATGATCGGTGGGGCCGTTTGGACGGTCTATTCGCCAATGCCGGCATTTTAGGCGACATCACGCCAGCCCCTCACACAGAGCCCAAAGTTTTTGACGATGTTTTTGCCGTCAATATGACCGCCAATTACCGTTTGATCCGATCTCTTGATCCATTGCTGAGACAATCCCCTTCAGGACGGGCGTTATTTATGACGTCCGGCGTTGCATCTTCAAGACGGGCCTATTGGGGCGCCTATGCAGCGTCTAAATCCGCGCTTGAAGCCTTTGTGCAATGTTATGCCAATGAAATTGAAATCACTGATCTTAAAGTCAATCTGTTAAATCCCGGGGCCACGCGAACAGCTATGCGGGCCAAAGCCATGCCGGGTGAAGACCCGGACAGCCTGCCTCAACCCGCAGATGTGGCTCAGCTCGCACTTGAAATGCTAAGCCCCGATTATTCCGAGAATGGAAAAATTATCGCTTATCGGGATTGGGCTTCCAAATAGATTAAGGTCTCCAACTAAAAAGAGACACAATCCAGACTGAGCTCTGGATCGGATCGGCACTGATATACGCGCACGTAATCCACTTCCATCGACTTTGGAAACCCCTTTTTATCCACGCCTTTTTCATTGTGTTCCTCGGGCCATTTTCCACCGATGGCCAGATTGAGCAACATATGAAATTTTTGGTCAAACGGAGCCAATAGTCGCCCCTCTGCTTCCGGTGCTTTTGTGAACCAGTCTTCAAAAGTCTGACGGGCATATTTCTCGCCGTCCACATACCAGGTAATCACGCCAGCACTCCAGACGACTGAATAGGTATGAAATTCATCTATAACACCCGGTAAGGTCGTTGCAGAACCGCTATGTTTATTCTTGGGCCATTCATCACCATAGTGAAGCGTGCCATGAACTCTGTTCTCGATTCCGCCTTCGCAATCATCGCAGGCCGACCCGAGATTGATCGCCTCCATAATGTCTATCTCGCCGGACGCTGCCCAACCGCCATAGTGCTCGTCACTTGGCAACATCCAGATCGCCGGCCAGACACCTTGCCCGATTGGCAATTTCGCGCGAATATCGTACCGGCCATAACGCCAGTCCCCTTTTCCCAAAGAGCGAATTCGACCCGACGTAAATTTCTGCTTTTTCGTTTGTTTGGCCCGCTTATCAGTATCGCGCATATGCTCAGGCCAGGCCGCGCCTTTTGCCTGTCGTCGATGGGCTTGCAATTTCAAAACACCTCCGGAAACCCGTACGTTGTCTTCTCTATCCGTATAACATTGTCGTTCTTCATTTCCGCCGCCCCAACAATCAATCTGATAACTCCATTTATCGAGGTCAAGCCGCTCGCCTTCAAACTCATCTGACCACACCAACTCCCACTTGTCGGGATCAACATCCAGATTCTGAGCCGAGGCCCACCCAAATAAGGACACTAAACCGATCAATGCAATGGCAGTGCGATTAAAATAATTCATGTAAGTTCACCCTCGTTTCTTAAATGTCGTAAAACAGGATTGCCAAAACGTCTTGAAAATCTCAATTATGTACAGTTCTAATACTCGTCGACCAGTGCAAACAGTTTAGCCTCTACCTGCTCCAAAACATCTCGGTCGCGGCCTCTCGCAACGAAATTGACGCCGTGACGATCATTTTCGAAATAAGGGTAGCTCCCGATTGAAACGGTCGGAAACTCGGCTTCGATCTTGGCCAAGGGTCCAGCGGCATCGCCTTCACCCATGCCTGGTGCAGGTACGGTTATCGACAAAAGTTGCATGCCGCCCTCAATTCGCGGCGCGATATCCACCAGCATGCCCTTCATGATCGAAGGCACACCCGCCAAGGTAAAGACGTTTCGAGTTTGAAACCCTGGTGCCTGTGATACAGGGTTTATAATCAAAGACGCTCCGTCTGGGATGCGCGCCATTCGGCGCCGGGCGGGGTTTAGCTCTTCTTCGGAATAGCGAACCCGAAGTTCATTCAGCGCGTCTTCGCGTTCCGAAATCCCGACATTAAAAGCGTCGGCGATACAGTCAGCCGTAATATCATCATGCGTCGGCCCGATACCGCCCGTGGTGAACACATAATCAAAACAAGCCGCAAATTCCCGCACTGTCCTTGTTATTGTCTTTGCATCATCGGCAATAATCCGGGCTTCTTTAATATCGACCCCGAGCGGCGTTAAAAATTTCGCGATCGTTCCCAGATTAGTGTCCTGTGTGCGCCCGGACAGTAGTTCATCACCGATTAAAATTACGCCCGCCGTTACAATTTTCTCGCCCATGACCGCCTCACATTTCAGATGATTTAATGGCTTGATCTGCTAAGCAGGGCAATATGAAATTCCCTGCCCCTATTCAAAAAGGTATTCTGGTCAAACGCTATAAGCGTTTTCTTTCAGATATTGAATTGGATGGAAAAACAATAACGGCCCATTGCGCTAACCCCGGCTCCATGATGGGGGTTAAAGATGAAGGCGCGACTGTCTGGGTGACGGCGGCGACTAATCTCAATCGAAAATTGCAATGGGATTGGCAGATCATTGAAGTGGGCGCGGCGCGGGTCTGCATCAATACGGCGCTTGCCAACAAAATTGTCCATGAGGCTCTAACCGAAAAATCGATCTCTGAGCTGAGCGGCTACAACTCCATACGACCCGAGGTCAAATACGGGGAAAACAGCCGGATTGATTTCTTATTGTCCGAGCCCGATCTGCCGGATTGTTATGTTGAAGTCAAAAATGTGACCCTGTCGCGCTCAGAGGGGCTCGCCGAATTTCCAGACAGCCCGACGGCCCGCGGCACCAAGCACCTCAAAGAGTTAGCCGCGATGGCTCAGGCCGGACATCGCGCGGTTATGCTTTACCTGGTGAACCGTACAGACTGCACTAAATTCTCACTCGCCCGAGATATTGATCCTGAATATGCCTTTGCATTTAATAAAGCGACACAATCGGGCGTTGAAAGTCTGGCTTTCGGCACGAAGATCGACCTGTCCGGCATTAAATTGGACTTACCTATATCAAAGACTTAATAGGCGCATTTCGTCACTATTTAATTGAATCCCAATAAAAATCATGGGACTGACCCTTATGAAAATCCTATTTATAGCTGTACTATTTTTTCAATCTCTTATTTTCGCGCCTCTTGCCCTCGCAGAACAATCTGCACGCGCAACTTCGCCGAATTTTTCTCTGTCTGGAGAAGTCACTGCAGAGACCGCTATCGAACTAATAGGTGAACTCGAAGAATTTCGGGCCGTGTTGTTGGCCTATAAAAACCTACCCGCCACCTCAATTGATCGGCCGATCGACATCTATGTGATTTCAGATCCAGATATCTTCGGTATTTTAGATGTTCAAGAGAGTTTCGTTGCCGTTTATACCAACTCAATTGTCGGCCCCCGCATTTTCGTGAACGGGAATATGCTTTTGCAAGATATGAAAACGCTGCGAAACAGTCTTCGCCATGAATATGCTCACCATTTTAATGCCTATTATCGGGAAACAGCGACACCTCGCTGGCTGGATGAAGGTTTGGCGGAATATTATGCGGGCTATGAAAAAATCAGTGAACTTCAATATAAAATCGGGTTGGAAAATAATTGGCGGGGTCTTATCCAATATTATCCGATTGAAGGCTGGTTCCCTTTGAACGGTATAATCAATTCCATCGGCCAGATTGAAAAATTCGGATATGGGAAAACCAAGTTTATGCCGTCTTGGAAAGGCCCGAGGCCCGGTGTCTACGATTTATTCTACGCGCAGAGTTGGGGATTGGTTCATTACCTCAAAAATCAACCCGACGGGGCGAACCGTATAAATGCGATAACCGAGTATATTATCAACCTTCGATCGGGCGCTTTGATTGAGGACACAGCTGATAACTATGAGGATTATTTAGTAGAAAAAGAGAAGTTTGAGTCAGAAATTGAAAACCAGATTATCGCAATCATGCGCGGCACCGAGAATGAATTGTGGACCGAAATTAACAACCATATGTCTGTCGACGAACTCCCACATGAGTATGTGACGCTGGAAACGCCTATTATTCAACCGCAAATCAATGTGGAGAATTTGTCGCCCGACCAAGCCGAAGCAATCCAGTTTTTTCTAATGTCTACAGTTGTTTCAAACGCCACGATTAATACTAAAATGAAAGAAATGAGGCAAAGACTGCAACAGGCTCCTGATCTAAGCTTAACTCTAAAACTCTCAGAAGCCGCACAAAATATTGTCTTGGGCAATACGACACTGGCAATAGAAACGTTGGATCAGATTTTGTCAAAAGCCCCGCAGACACCCCATGCGGAAGATTTGCGAATACACGCACAATTTCAGGAACTGAATAACCAGTATTTTCAAAACGGACACAAATTGCGAAATATGGTGAAACCACAATTAGAGATGTCGCCAAATGACCCGGACCTGCTTGTAATGATGGCCTTGTCAGGGACACGTGATATTGAAAGTCCACCGATCGAAGTCCACAACGCCCTCAAGCGCATTGAAGAATTGAATTTCGCGCAACGTTATCCATTGAAAGCTCTCCCTCTTATCAACCTTTACGTTGAACTAAATAAATATGAGGACGCATTAGAGATAGCCCGTCGAGCATCCGTTTTCATGCCTCAACAAAATTATGCTCTCGAACGGTTAATTTCAGACCTTGAAACTGAGATCAAAAACGCAAATCAATGACCGTAAGCATTTAACACTTTTACATCGTTGCAAAGGCCTGATATAGCGCCCGAATGAATTATGTTGATGCCATAGACGCCCCCGATGTGCGCGACGGAGCCATAAAGCTTCATGGTCCGGACGCTTTTGAAGGCATGCGCAAAGCCGGGAAATTAGCAGCGGCCTGTTTGGACATGTTAGTCCCGATGGTTAAGCCTGGGGTTTCGACTGAAGCTTTGGATAAAGCGGCTTTCGAATTTATCACCGATCATGGCGGTGTGCCCGCCTGTCTGGGTTATCGCGGATATCAACACACAACCTGCACTTCAATTAATCATGTAGTCTGTCACGGCATTCCTAATGCCAAGCCCCTTAAGGATGGGGATATTGTCAATATCGACGTCACGGCCATTGTGGATGGCTGGCACGGCGACACATCCCGCATGTATCCGGTTGGCGAAGTCAGCCGCCGCGCTGAACGTTTGACGAACATTACCTATGACAGTTTGATGCTTGGCATCGCCGCCGTTAAACCCGGAAACACAACCGGCGATATCGGACATGCTATTCAGAAATTCGCAGAGGGCGAACGCTGCTCGGTTGTCCAGGATTTTTGTGGCCATGGCCTCGGCAAACTCTTCCATGACAGTCCAAATATTCTTCACTTTGGTCGTCCCGGACATGGCGAAGTGTTGAAAGAAGGCATGTTCTTCACGATCGAACCTATGATTAATTTGGGCCGTCCGGACGTAAAGATCCTCTCTGATGGATGGACCGCCGTAACCCGTGACCGCAAACTGACCGCCCAGTTTGAACACTCCATTGGTGTCACCAAAGACGGATGTGAGATTTTCACCCTCTCGCCTGCCGGACTTCACAGGCCGCCCTATATTTAATGGCGCCGGACAAGCCTCATTACCTTCAACATAGAAACCGCCTGCGCGGTCGCTTCAAATCCGCCGGTTCAGCGGCCCTAGCAGATTACGAATTGCTCGAACTTTACCTGTTCAACTCCATCCCGCGGCGAGACGTCAAACCCATCGCCAAAGCATTGATCGAGCGTTTTGGCAGCTTTGCTGAAGTGATCGCGGCCCCAATCGAACATCTTACCGAGATCAGCGGCGTCGGCGAAAAAACGGCACTCGATCTTAAAATCATCCAGGCCGCTGCGACCAAGCTTAGTCAAGACAGCGTTTTAAACCGCCCAATATTATCTTCATGGTCGTCTTTGATCGACTATACAAAAACCGCCATGCAGTTTGAAGACAAGGAACAATTCCGGGTATTGTTTCTCGATCGTAAGAACAAACTGATCGCGGACGAGGTCATGGGACGGGGCACCGTCGACAAGGCGCCGGTTTATCCACGAGAAGTTATAAAAAGAGCGCTTGAACTTAACGCCACAGCCCTCATACTGGCTCATAACCATCCATCGGGAGACCCCACACCCAGCCAAAGCGATATTAATATGACAAACACGGTCAT
>JAHDDX010000076.1 GCA_020629135.1 Hellea sp. | reverse complement strand
CCGCATTATTGGAAATGGAGTAGTTCATATTGGCGATGCCGCCTTCATAGATCAGATCCACGATTAGTTTGGTTTCGTGCAGACATTCGAAATAGGCCAGCTCCGGCGGATAGCCGCCTTCGACCAAAGTCTCGAAACCCATTTTGATCAGCTCAACAATACCGCCGCACAGAACCGTTTGCTCGCCGAACAAGTCAGTTTCAGTCTCGTCTTTGAAGGTTGTGTGGATGATGGCTGTACGGCCGCCGCCAATAGCAGAGGCGTATGATTTGGCGATTTCCAGAGCCGCGCCGCCATTGGCGTCTTGAGCGATGGCAATGAGATCCGGGATGCCGCGGCCATTGATAAATTCATTGCGAACTGTGTGGCCGGGCGCTTTCGGCGCGACCATGATCACGTCGAGGTCACGGCGGGGAATGATTTGGCCGTAATGGATAGCGAAGCCGTGACCAAAAGCCAGTGTGGCGCCGTCTTTGATATTAGGCTCGATATCGTCGCGGTAAATTTTGGCCTGCCACTCATCCGGCGTCAGGACCATGACGACGTCGGCGCCTTTGACCGCATCGGCTGTGGCTTTGCTCTCCAGGCCGTCTGCTTTGACCTTTTTATTGGTGGCGCTGTCCGGGCGCAGGCCAACGACAACGTCGACACCGCTATCGTGCAGGTTTAGCGCATGGGCGCGGCCCTGTGAGCCATAACCCAATACGGCGACCTTCTTTTTCTTGATGATCGAGAGATCGCAATCTTTGTCGTAATAAATATCCAGTGACATTTTGTTTTCCTGTTTGTGTTTATTCCAATAAAAAACCCGCCTCGGTTTGGGGCGGGTCATCAAAGCTCAATTCCTTGCCTTATGTCCCGCTCAATCCCTGCACAATAAGTAGCACCACCAGAAGGAGGACAGGCAAAAGGATCACGTTGACAGGAGAGACCTGCTCGCGCGTTGCGACCTTGACCTTGGGCTTATTTATGTCTCTGGGATCTTGCATAAGGTTCCAAAAAAATTTCCTTAAAGTTCTAAACCGAATCCTTTGGGCAATTTCAAGCAAAAAATTATCTCATTTTCCATGATTTTGGCTGAGTTTGCGGTGAAATATTCCAATCATGCTGTTATTTTGGAAAATGATTGGTCGATATCACCCAAAAGATCATCGATTTTTTCCATACCGACCGATATCCGGATGAGATTATCCTTAATTCCGGCAAGTTGTCGCGCTTCCGGCGCCATGCCGGCATGGGTCATGATGGCGGGCTGACAAATCAGGCTTTCAGTCCCGCCCAGAGAGGCAGCCAGTGAGAAAAGTTCCAGGTGACAAAGAAAGTCTTTGGTCGTGGACAAATCGCCCTTGATTTCAAAGGAGAGCATGGCGCCTGGGCCGGATTGTTGGCGACGGATGATCTCCGCCTGCGGATGATTGGCCAGGCCGGGATAATAAACCCGGTCGACTTGTTCGTGACTGGTGAGAAATGCCGCCATGACGCGGGCATTCTCTTCTTGGATATCCATACGAGCGGGCAAGGTACGCATGCCGCGTATGGTCAGCCAGGCATCAAAAGGCCCGCCCGTGAGCCCGGCGCAATTGGCCCACCACCGCAGGCGCTCTGCCAGTTCGGGCGTGTTGGCTATGATACAGCCGCCGACCACGTCACTGTGACCATTGATGTATTTGGTGTTGGAATGGACAACGATATCACAGCCCAGATCCAAAGGCTTTTGCCGGACGGGTGAGAGGAAGGTGTTGTCGCAAACAGATAGGGCGCTTGCGTCCCGGGCCGAATTGGCAATCATCTCCACATCCACAATGCGCATGAGCGGATTGGAAGGGGTTTCGATGAAAACCATTTTGGGCCCGAGGGCCATAGCAGCTTTGAGTGCGGCCTCATCGCCCTGATCGACAAATTCTACGCGAATACGGTTCTGTAAGGCACGGTGTGTGAAGAGCCGGTGCGACCCGCCATAACAATCATGAGGCGCGATGATCAGGTCCTCGGCGTTCAGCAAGTTCAAACACAGATCAATAGCCGCCATGCCGGAATTGACAATCTCGCCGCCTTTGCCGTTTTCAAGTTCTACTAGTGAATGCGTTAGCAACTCCCGGGTCGGGTTTTTCGTCCGGCCATAATCGAACGCGCCTTTGGTCTCACAATCGGGCCATATGAAAGTGGAGGACGTGTGAAGAGGCGGTGCCACGGCCCCGGTTGATGGATCCATGCCAATCCCTGCCTGTACGATTCGGGTCTGGTCGGATTTTTTGTTATGGGCCATGGTGCTCAAACCTTTTCCAGTTCGCGGTCTTTTGGGGTCGCCGTTTAAGAAATTTCCCCCAGGCCATCCAATAGGCCCCGATGAGACCCAAACATATCCAGACAAGCAACATTGTTGTCACAACGACCCATGTTTCGGCCAAACCATCAAAGGCCTCGCGGATAAAGTAAAATGTCGGCAGCGCCATAATGGCCAGAAATACGCCAAACATCTTGAGAAAATAGCGCGCAAAATCTCGTTTTTGCCTGAGATAAATCAAGAAAATATAGGTTGGAATCGAAATGACCCACAGCCAATGAAACCAGGACAATGATTGAAAATGCGAAGCCCAGCCGTTTATGGAGCCGGGATTTTCAGACGGCGTCATTCCCCAAATGCTCACTGCAAATAAGCAGGCAATGGCCGATAGAATTAATCGGTATGTGACAGTATAAATATCCCAACTGCGTTCTGTATTGAGGGGTTTGTTTAAATTTATATTAGTCATTTTTCTTTGTCGGGATGAGCGGTATGCGGATGGAAGACTTTTCACAACAAGCCCTCACAAAATCCTTCGAGCTTGGGCCCCAAAATAAACATACCGCTCATCCCAAATTTAGTTTGGGATCCAGTTTTCCTGATATCGACCCAGCCTGACAGCTTTCGCAGACTGGACCCCAGCCTTCGCTGGGGTGAGCGGAAGTTTAGAGATATACTCACAATAACCCCTCACAAAATTCCTCCAGCTTCGGGCCCATCATATCAAACTCTTTGAGAAAAGCATCATGCCCAAAGAGCGAGGTGAAGGTGAAGAGCTCGGACGGCCCGGCCAGGCGGTCGCGTAATTCGCGCATATCAGGCAGGGGGGCAAGCTGATCGGAAATAGCCGTCATCAACAGAGTTGGCGTTGAGATATTTTCCGGTGTGACACGATGCAGGTCTATACTTTCCGATAACAATAGAAAGCGCTCCGCGTCCATGCGCTCGGCAAAAGCATCGCCACGAGACCCCAGATAATCGCAAATATCAAACATGGATGGATCGGTTGAGGTTTCATCGAGTGTAAACCGGTCGGCGAATTCTTCTGCTGTTCGGTAAGTGGTCATGGCCAGTTCCCGGGCTAGTTTCAGCCCTTCTTTGGGCACGCCGGCGTCGATGGCCACGCGCACCATGCGCCGCTGAATACCCCGCCAGGCCACGCCAATAGGGTAAGGTCGGTGGGAGGCCCCGATAATAATCAGATTGGAGACCCGGTCTGGGAATTCTTCCGCAAATGCTAATGCCGCCATGCCCCCATAGGAGGAGCCTTTCATGGCGGCGACTTTGTCGATGTTGAGATGATCACAGAGTTTTTTCAAACGGCGGGCCTGATCTCGCGTGGTGATAACTTTAGGGAGGTCGTCGCGTTCATTAGCGGGCGCGAAGTCATAGCCCATGACCTGAAACTTGGTCGTATCAATAGGGCCGCCGGGACGCACCATGGGCGACCACCAGCCTTTGTCCCGCACAGGGTCATCGGCCACATAGCGATCGGCGGAGATACCGCCCATAACGACAATCATGGGCGCGTCGTCGGGACCATATAACCGACCTTTGACAATATCATCCTTGATGACATCACCGCGCTCCAACTCGGTATCGCCGATATTGAATTCTACATTGCGCGCCATAAGGCCTTTTCCCTGGGCCGTATCTTGCGCTTGGTTTTCGAAAAATAAAAGGGGCCTTCGCCTCTCTCATCTTTCGCCCAAATTCCTCGATAGAGGCAAAGCGCAGGAATTGGCACCGTTTGAGTTCATGCTCAAGGTTGCCCCGACGCTTAACGGGCCTGTCCCTCACGTCGGTCTTGATGAGTGGCTTGTCTATGAGCGAGAAACCTTGAGAGGTCAAGAAGGGATAAAAAATTCTAATTTATATCTTTTGCCTTATTCAAAAATGCAGGCGTGCCTGCATGCGACAAACAGGATTTCCGAGCAGGGCTATACTATGCTCTGGACGAACCGATATTTAACCAATCCCAAATAAGAGCGGCTCATGGGACAACCGAACATCACGATTCCACATCACAAGCTTTCCGGAATGGAATCAACAGTCATTGAGCCTTATGTGGCCGAGTGGGCCCCTCAAGATAGTCGGCGACGTTTGATGTTAATGACCTTGGGACCTCTGTCGATTGTCCTGGTGTTGCTGTCCTATTATTACGTAATCTTCGTCAATCCTGAGCTGTTTGAGGGAAAGCGGCGCGGCATGCAGGCGCAGCTTTTTCTACCTCTGACACCCCTATGTATCCTGTTGATACCGTTTGGCATTTATGGGCGCAAAATCAAACAGGGGTTAACAGGAGACATTGCTGAACATCTGAATTGGCAGTTTCTGGATGGTCGCAAAGATACGGTGGCAGCAGAGGCGCTGGCGCGGGAATTACGTATGCATGGTCTATTGCCCAAATTTACCTCGGCCGTTTTCGGGGATTGCATGACCGGCCTGTTCCAGGACCATGGTTTCGCATTCCATGAGCTTAGATTGATGCAAAAATCTATGGTTCGAGACCACATGGATATTGTTTTTGCAGGTGGCGTTTTTGAGTTTCGCATGCTCTATCCATATTCGGCGACCACAATTCTCACGCGTCGTCCCGATGTCTGTAAGCCAATGAATGAATCGGGCGTAAAATTCAAAGCCAGCTATTACGATGAAAAAGGCGAGGTGACCGTATTCATGAGTGATCCTAATGCCATGGCGGCACTTATCTGTAATCGATTACAAGATGCCTTACTGGATTTGGAGATTGTTTTGGCAGACTATGAGCTGTCATGCCTGTTGAAGGGAGATACGCTGTTCGTTCCAATTACCATCAAGGATTTGTTCGAAACCCGACAGGTGATGTCCCGAGAATTTGGCGATATAGCCCATGTTCAGGATATGGTTGATGACTTTGGGCAGGTCCTCAACATTTTGGATGTTATCCTAAAGAGACGGTTCTGCACCGAGAGCCGTCAGCACGACAGACCCCGGATTTTCACAACAGGCGCTTAATTGCTGTTGGCGGCCAGGAGCTGGTCTTCGGCGTCGGCCATAGGGATGTAAAAAATCACCTCATGAGGCGTCTTGTTGTCGCCAATTGTTTGCTCAAAATGTCCGCCCATATCTTCCAGGGCTTTGAGGGCTTGAGCGATACGAGAAATTTCTGATTTGTCATTGCCTTTTGTTACGACATTCGAGCTAAATTTTGTAGGCCGTGTACCGTTGTCCCGAATTCGGGCCTCTAAAAATGTCCGATCTTTCTGAGCGGTGAAATCTACAGATACCACGTCATGTTCATTGCGTGAAAATGCATTTTGAACGAACATATCAACCACAATATCCATCAGCATGCGATTGGCTTTGAAGCGAATAGGAACGCTTTTTGTCTGAAAATCAAGCGAGGATTTCGCAAGGCGGGCCATGGTTTCCCAGCGTCCCCGGGCTGACTGCTCATAGTCTGCGTATTCGATGGGTTCCGTCCTTTCGAGATCGCCAGAGAGCAGGTTTTTGGCGGAAAGCACCAGGTTTGAGAGCTCTCCGGACCATTTTGAGACAGCATTTGAAACGATGTCTACAATCTCAAGTATTCTGGGATTGTCTATATTACGTTCAAGGGAGAGCAGGGAATTACGCGTGTGATTGCTGGACAACTCCGTTACCGAGTACACCTCATTCAAATGCTGTTCGAGGATAATTGTGCGTTTCTCCGCATCGTTCTGCCGAGCTTCGACTTCGGAAAGTTGACGGGATCTAAGGATGAGAGCCGTGATCGCCCCAATGGCAATTGCCCCAAATAGAAGGCTGAGCATCATAAATATTGGGTTGGGTTTTGGGGGTTCGGGTTTTGGCGGCGTAAATCGCATGGCCGGATTATTGAATTCATTAATCAATATGTATCGCTGACGTGGAAAGTGATTTTTGGAAGCCTGTATCCAGTTTGAAATATCTTTCTCGGTCGGATTTCGCATATCCAGTATGGCTTGAGCTGATGTGACAAACATATTGGTTTCAGGACCAGAAAGGGTTCCAGTCGACTGTATTCCGTTTAAAATGGTTTCGGCCTCCTGACGCCGGTCTGTCGCCGCGGCTGTTAATGCCGTTAAAGCTCTTTGCCGGGTGCAATAATCGCCGCAAGTTTTGGCATCAATGAACCGTTCCATTGTTTCTGTACTCGTTTGATAGGCGTCTTCCAGCCTGCCATGGTTGAGCATTAAATGAGCCCTGGTCAAAGCTATCGCTAAATAATTTCCGGGCGAATGAGAAACCACATCAAATGAGTCGATATGCTCCATTAACTTCAGTGAGCTCGCATCATCGAATGTATGAATGTGCATGATCAAAAGATCAAAATCAAAAACGAACCTGACATTGTAGTCCGGATACAGACTCTTCATCCAATAATAATTTTCTCTCACGAGTCGGCTATAGCTAGCCAATTCCCCTAAAGCGGCAGCGGAAGATCTTTGTAAGTCCGTGTACATATACATCGCAACTGGATAGGCTGGGTCATCGGAGTTAGCTTCGACAATGGGGCCATAATAATTGGCAAGTTCCTGAAATTTCAGTTTACCTTGATTGTAGAAGTTAGCATCCACCCAATGGGCAATCATATCCGTAAACCAATCGCCATTTTCGATAAAATAGGAGAGATCCCTGCTGCCGCCGAGAATTTCGTCGATCATCTGCACATTGAGGAGATGACGGCGTTCCCCGGTTTTTTCGGCGATGGCTCGGTATTCAGCTATCAAAGACTTTTGAGTTTCGGGATCCGGATTGCCCCAGACTATTTGGGTAAGGATTTTATAGGTTTGATATTCCGGGCCGAGCTCTTCATATTCGGCTGAAAAAATCGCGGCTCCATCCGTGATAATTTTATCCGCCCACGCTTCAGCGTTCAGTCCCTCGACTTCTGTCTTGTAGAACTGCGCATTCGCCGAGACGGACATGAGGAGTAATCCCCACAATACGAATAAGGATCTGATCATCAAAACGTCCCCCGACGTTTATGGCCGCTTAACCTGTTTTCCGGTCGACCGCTTGATAAGGCGCGTAGGGGCCCTCATTAATTACCATGCGGACCAAAGTATAAAGAACCTTTGAAATAGATCTTTGAGATTTCTCAGAAGCTTCATTTATGGCGTCAATAACAACATCATTCTTTAGTCTTACGGGGACTCGAACGCAATTTGTCGGCGCATCATAAATAAGGGGCGCCTGATCAAGTTGCAAAGCTTCCCGAATCCCAACGGTTTTATCCATTTTAATGATTTCACGTTCCAGAATTTCGCGTAACGATAATAATTCGCCGTTTTGTTCCAGATCCTGTTTCCATGTTTGAAGGGCCCCCACATATGCATCATCCAAGGGGAATTTTACAAACATTCCGCCTTTGTCCTTTTGGGGCATGATATTCTATCCTTTTAATTCCGAGGACGGCTCATTCGCAACTTCGTTGTTGTTAACCGCCAAATGTAAATGAGACTCTATCATGATTGGTATGAAGATTTCCAGTAAATTGTCAGCTTCGCTGGTTTTTACGGATTGACGGAATGTTCCGCCGATCGAATCCAAAGCCCTAAGGGCGATATTCGTTCTTACGGATTTTTCGCTGCGCGTTCCCTTTTGTAGTACATCCTGGGCGAATCCGCTGCGATTGACGTCCTTCAAGGACAGGATTTCCGGCTTGTTGCCCGTGTCAGTAATGGTGATCTTTAGTGTTTCAGAGTTTTCGACGGATGTGCGCATCAAATGAATGTTCATCATACCGTGCCTGTTGCGTTCAATGGCGTCAAAAACGAAAAGATCAGCAATTGTGTCCAGGAATAGGCGATTAGAGTTGAATTTCAGGGGCATGTCGGCCGAAGAAATAGAAAGAGTCGAATTCTCTTTACGGGCATTTGTCTGCCATCTGGATTTGGCTTGTTTCAAAAAGTCTCCAAACTCAATATTTTCAGACGTATCGATCGAGCCGAGTGCCAGATATTTGGCCGTGAAGACGGAATTCGATAAATCATGGGACCATTTGGAAACGGAGGAGTTGGCCAAGTCCAATATTTCCAGAGCTTTGGGATCGTCGATACTGCGTTCGAGAGACAAAAGGGCTCCTGAGGCATGGTCTTCGGATTTTTGAGACAATGATAAAACATCATTGAGATAAAAATTCAGTATGTCATTGCGGTGGGCGGTATGCTTTTGGGTTTCCCGCAGTGAACGCAAATTTTTGGAACGTGAAAGACCATAGAACAGGGCGGCTATCGCAGAGGAAAATAGTAAGGCGGCTGCCACTAGCAACATCGAAATCGTCCGTGACTGACTGGCTTGACTGTCTTTTAGTGCCCGGATTTGTTCGTTCTGAAAATTGGCTTGTACCCAGCGCCGGTCATTGGCAGCTTTGGTTTGCACGATATCAATCGCGTCAGCGCGTTTTATGCGCGCCGATTCCCAATCGGCGAGGGCATTATCATAGGCTTGTGTGTTATTTGGATCTACATTAATTAACTCTCCATAAGATAAATAATAATTCAGATTATCAGGGGCCATGTTTTTAAGATTAAACTTAGCTTCATCTAGGATTGTTTCTCGAAGTTTCGAGTAATCAATATTGGGATCTGTGCGGTCCATGACGGCATATTCGATGGCTTTGGTCAGCAGCTTTTCATTGTCTGTTTCAGCTTGACTAATCATCAATCGAGTAAGGGCTTTGGCGGACGGTCGATTATCCCTTAAAACAGCATTCCAGCTCATAAGATACAGATAATCGAAGGACCGATCGCCTAATTCTGAAAAGTCACGCGGGTCCACTTCCAATACACGTAGCGAATCTGTGAACTCATCTTTATCGAGATATGTCTGCGACAGTTTTATCGTGAAAGTATCAATTAAAAAGTCCGTGTCGACATTTGAAAGGGTTTTATCGTTGAGTATGCGAATGGCAATACCCATGGCTTCATTCGTTTCCCCTTCCAAGCAATACAAATCAAATTTTATAAGTTCATAATGCAATCGAATAATTGCGGCATTTTCAAAGCCCGAAAGCTGCGCCGATGAGCCCTTATTTATCGCATTCCAGGCGGACCTGAAATTGCCTTTGTGCTTGGAATTGATCGCGTTAATAAGTTCGCGAATGGTGGTTTTTTCGATATTTTCATCGTCCGTTTCGGTTGCGTTTAAATCTGGCCAAATTTGTTTCTCCGTGAGGAGGGATTCAATTGTTTCAAATTCACCCTGTGACCCCATTGAGGGATTTGTTTTAAATTTGAGCAATCGATGTAGGTCCGTTTGACTTTTGCTGAGCTCAGGAGCGTTACTCATTGACTCCCAAGCAGACTGTAATGATGTTTCTAAAGTTTGTAATTGAGCATCGCTCGATTGTGTGAGATCGCTCATAATCAAGGGAATACCTTGATAGTAAAGTTGATTTATCCTGTCCGTATTAGAGGCAAATCCCGGAACAATGTTTTCTGACAGCATTACCGTGTTCGGACGTTGTCTGATGAATGTAGCCTTTGTCCTGTTTATGCCTGTATTGGCGACGTCAGCTACTTGTAAAATATTCAGGATTTCTTCCGGAGAGGGGTCTTCTAATTCTAAAATGCTCTCACCTGTCCGGAATACTAAGTTTGCGGCTGGCGACAGAGTATTCGGGGACTGCTGATCCTGTTCGGTAATTGTTAAAATTTTCTGCTTTAAGGCCTCGGCTTCCTCTCGTCGACCTGTCGCGGCGCTACCAACAAATTGAAAGACAATGTGCCCGATTTCTGTTGGTTCAGACAAATGAAAATATTCATAGGCGGTTTCAAACTCTCCTCTTACAAGTTCGGCCCAGCCAAGATTGGCGCCAGCAACTGAGTTGGCACTATTGTGATTAGTTGGGGCGGGGCCGACTTTCTGTAACAATTCGCGAACTATATTGTGGTTCGTATAGGCTGAAAGTATGTTGCCCAGGCTATGCAGATCATTCCATCGATGATCATATTCCGGAATAAAACTTCTGACGCCCAAAACGCTTTGTTGAGAATATTTCAAATAATTTTCAATGTCGCGACTATTATAGCTAGCTTGACGACGTATTTCGGCTGACAGGATTTGAGCGATTGGATAAGCAGGATCGCTCGCATTGCCTTTCATCAAGAACTCCATGAGTTCAGCTGCTTCCATGAAGTGTTCCGGATTTTTCTTTATATAAAGCGTGTCGATATAACTCATGTAAACTAGAATGAACCAGTCTTTTGTGTCTGTATATTGTGTGACATCCGTATGTATGATTCCGAGTTCTCTGAGAGCTGTGTGAATGGTCAATAGGCGCTGATTGTCCTTTTCTTCTGCAATGACCTGAAACTCATCAAGAAGTTCATATATTTGCGGATCCGGCAGATTTCCAAAATTCATCAGAGTTAGAATTATGTACTCCCTGGGCCCTGAGTAAGGTTCCACTGGAATATCATATACTTCTTCTACTTCGGTAACAATTTTCTCGCCCCATTCTTCGGGGGTCAGGCCTTGTATTTTTTCCGGATAAATCTGGGCATTGGCGCTAACGTGGGCAAACCATATCATGATTAACCCAACCATAAACCGTTGAACGAACATATCCCTCACTCACTTTTATTATTATTTATTGAGATTGCTTAATCGAGTTTATGTTGATTTGCATCACTTTTTTGTTGATTTTTAAAAATAAACCGTTTAGTGATTGGTCAAAGTATCACGATGCGTGGGGCCTCGTGATGCGCCCCCTTTTACAAGCTGCCTTTAAACCACATTAGCTTGTGGGGGCACCTGTTTTCCAGATAAGCGCAATAAACAGACCTTTCATGCGGGGCAGTAAGGCGAGACACAATGCCAGACCTGCGCCGCAAAGGATCAGCGTGCTGGTCAGCATTGAGACCCCCGATTTAAAGGTCACAAAGTGAAACAAGGGCGCGAGCACGTGTAATACGACTAGCATGGTCGCCCAGGCCGGCCCGTCATCAGCCCTGATTTTCTCCCAGTTTTCGCCGCAGGACGAACATTCTTTCACAGGCTTAAGGTAGGCGCGAAATAAAGGGGCGCCGTCACATTTAGGGCAGCGCATTTTCAGGCCGCGCCAGATAACCGTTTTCTTATTTAACTGGGTCATGGGGTCTACATAGGGACGGCAATTTTCAGAACAACGAAACATTGTGCCGCAGGTCTGGTCAATGACATCGAAGCGTGTTGACTCTTAACTCGCCCTCACTATTGTCGCGCGCTCTTGAATATGGAGCGCCCGCAATGAATACCGCCAATATGTCAAAAATCATCGACGCCGCCTGGGAAAACAGAGCCGCACTCTCGCCCGAGAGTAAAGGAGAGCAACGGGACGTCATTGAAGCTGCTATTATGGCTTTGGATTCCGGCGAATTGCGGGTGGCTGCCAAAGATGGCAATGGCGATTGGGAAGTTCATCAATGGCTCAAAAAGGCCGTGCTTCTGGGCTTTCGAATTCATGCCAATAAGATCATGTCAGGCGGCCCTGCTTCTGGCAATTGGTGGGACAAGGTCCCAAGCAAATTTGAAGGTTGGGGCGAAGACGAATTCTCAAGCGCGGGTTTTCGCGCTGTGCCGAATTGTGGTGTGCGCCGAGGCGCTTATATTGCGCCGGGTGCCGTTTTAATGCCGTCCTATGTGAATATCGGCGCCTATGTGGGCGAGGGGACTATGGTGGATACATGGGCCACAGTGGGCTCCTGCGCGCAGATCGGAAAAGACGTGCACTTGTCTGGCGGTGTCGGCATTGGTGGTGTGCTCGAACCACTACAGGCCAATCCGACGATTATCGAGGATAATTGCTTTATCGGTGCCCGCTCTGAGGTGGTAGAAGGCGTAATCATTCGCGAAGGGTCCGTTCTCGCGATGGGTACATTTATTTCCCAATCCACCAAAATATATAATCGTATGACGGGGGAGGTCAGCTATGGCGAAGTACCTGCTTATTCCGTTGTCGTGCCAGGTTCAATGCCCGC
Organism: Hellea sp.; assembly: GCA_020629135.1. GTDB lineage: Bacteria > Pseudomonadota > Alphaproteobacteria > Caulobacterales > Maricaulaceae > JACOMS01. The sequence goes on along the minus strand of JAHDDX010000076.1, from coordinate 1,810 downwards.
TAAAGATGGGTCACATAGCCTGAATTGTGCGGTTATTGTCAAAATTGTTGATGCAAAAACGCGCGCTAAAACCGGGGTCAATGAGCTATTGCGGGATTAGAGATGAATGAGGCTTGCCCGCTTTGTCTGAGAGAGGTCGTTTTGACCTTTCATCACCTGATCCCGAAAAAGCTCCACAGCCGAAACTTCTTTAAGAAATCTTATAAAAAGAGCGAGCTCAGAGACGGCATCATGATTTGTCGCTTGTGTCATGACGGACTGCACGATTTATATGATGAGATGCGCCTCGGCAAAGCGTTTAATACCCTCGAGGCCATTCAAGCTGATCCGGCGTTGAGACGCCACTTTAATTGGGTCGCAAAACAGAAGTCAGGTACTTGATTTTAAACTTAATCATATATTGACGAAAAAGTGCTTGATTATGGCGCGCCTTTGAGATTAAAGGCGCAATCTCGATTTTGGTTAGCACTGGTAGCTCAGTTGGATAGAGTACTTGGCTACGAACCAAGGGGTCGGGGGTTCGAATCCTCCCCAGTGCGCCACCAAATCACGCTAAACCATTGTTTTCATTAAATTCATTATCCAACATTTGAAAACGTGCCTAGCGCTGTGCCTAGCCGGATAGATTTCTTGCCGCCGTTGACTCCTCCTTAAAATTGCAATTAGCTCACCGAGCGGGGGCGATAATTTCATTCGGGGAGAATGAGGATTGTCCTACAAATCAAAAATAGGTGCTGGGTTTATTTTGTTGCTCGCAATCGGGTATTGTTCAGACGATCCACAAACCTCATCTGCATATCAGGCAACAAAGCTCGACAACCAACCAAAGCCCACACAGTTGAGCCAGGTATACTCTACGCCTCGAGCAGAACCGGCGCTGTATAGCCGTTATGTCGCCACCGAAAATTTGAATGTGCGTCACAGACCGAACGGATCAAAGGTTTCGAGCGTAAAGTTTGGGGATACAGTCCAAATTTATGAGAGCCGTCCCGGCTGGGTTCGTATTTCCAAAACTAATGACGCGTCTAAATGGGTAAGCTCAACTTACTTGTCCGTTACCCGTCCAGTACGCCGCCAGACCATTCAACCAAGTTATTCAAACTCTCAGCCTAGCCGCTCTGCTTATTACAAAAATTGCACAGAGGCGAGAAACGCCGGTGTCGCTCCAATTTACAGGGGTCAAGCCGGGTATCGGCGCGCATTAGATAGGGACAATGACGGTGTGGCCTGTGAGTAGCTGTTTATTCACCTTCGCACCATTGAGGCCTTTTCTCTAATTGCTTACTTCCGTCATGTTTCCAAGACCTATAAACGCCGGCCTCAATGCCAGACTGCCCGACATCGTTATCATTGGCCGCTAAGTCATAAATATTGCGACCGTGCCGATCCTGCCCGTGGTCGCCTGTAACATCTAAATCAGCGCCGCGCGTAAATTCCACCGCCCAGGCCTTAGCCTCATAGCCCAGCGCCCGCTCTGCCTCACATTTCGCCCCGCCAATGGCCGCACCAACGCCGCCGGTTTCTGGCGCGTCTATGTCGTTGATCCGGAACGGCACGACTTCGCCGGTCGAGAGCGTCATTTTCCCGCTGTCGCCGTCACTCCAGTAGATAGAGACTATTTTCGCGCTGGGCGCGCTGGGCGATGGATTGCCCGCCTTAATCGGCTGACAGCCGGCAATCAGCGCCAAGGCCGCAAGGCCTACTATGTAGGAAGCTCTTCGCACGCTAATTCAATCCTCCGAACCATATGCGTCCTCCACCCAGCAATTTGAGGAAGGTTTCGAGTTTTGTTTTTCGGAATGCCAGCGGG
>JAHDDX010000075.1:5094-14258 GCA_020629135.1 Hellea sp. | reverse complement strand
TTCACCCGTAGCGGACGGGGTCATTTCAGGCTTTGGCGTTCCCGGATACGCTATGTCAGTACGGGCCGTTTTTGAGCTTATCTGAAAAGCCATACTTGGACGAAAATCGCCCCGCACAATAGCGCGGCGATGATTAAGTCGGGCCGTGACATTTTTTTCAATACATCCGAGTCCCAAAGCAGTCGAGCATCGACCAGCGTAACGCTGGATTTGCGACTAAAGAACCAAAGGCAAAAAAGGCTGATCAAAGCGACGGGAAACGGCACGTAAAGATAGTGCAAATCGATGATATTCAAGGCCTGCAGAACCGAAATCATAATTGCCGATGAAGATCCAAAAATAAGTGTCCAGAACGCACCGCGCGCATTGCTATGCTTCCAGAATATTCCACCCAGATACACAACGACAAACGGCGTTACAACATAGGATAACAGGCCCTGAATATATTCAAACAGGGTCCCAAAATCCCCGATTTTCGGTGCCCAGATCGCGCTAATGCCGATAATAACCAACGAGGTCGCTCGACCGACCCAAACGAGCTGCGCATTTGAAATATTTCCGAAAGCTGGTCTGACGAAATCCATGGTAATGATAGTCGACGCAGCATGCAGCGTGGAGTCGGTATTTGACATTAAAGACGCAATAAATCCCGCTAGGACCAGGCCTAATATTCCCGTCGGCAATAGCTGCGTGATCAGTGACGGATAAATTCGGTCAGGCTCAGGGATATCCGGTAAAAACCCGATCGCGGCCACGCCGGGCAGGATGATAATAAACAGGACCAGAAGTTTTAGAAAGCCGGCCATAAACAAGCCGCGTGCCGCATCTGTTTCAGAGCGCGCGCTTAGAACAAATTGCGCCATATTCTGACTGGTCAACCAGAAATAGGCCCCCAAGATCGGAATACCCAGAAGCAATCCTGGCCACGGAACCGCCCGGTCATCAAGCGGTCGAACTAAACTTAGAAATTCGGAGGGGGCACTTTGCCGGATACCTGCCATGCCGCCTGCTTCACGAAACGCAAAGAAAGCGATCAGCATCGCCCCCAAAATGATCACATTGGTTTGCAATATATCCGTTTTTGAAATCGATCCAATCCCGCCAACAAGTGAATATATGGCGACAATAATCATGATGATGAAGATGATTGATGACATCGACACCTGCGGAAATAATTCATGCAGTAAAAGCCCGCCCGCATAGAGCGACGCGGCCATGTCGATAAAGATAATCAGGAACAACAGAAACAACGAATACAGATATTTTATGCGTTTGTCATAACGCTCATCCAGAAACTGCGCGATCGTGTAAACTTGGCTTCCGCGCACAACACCCACCAAAAACAAGGCAAAAAAGATAATCGCGATAATACCAATCCATTCATAGTTATAGATCGCAATGCCTGTGATATAGGCGGCGCCGGTCAAACCTATGATGGCTGACGCTGAAAAATTTGTTGCAAAAAGAGAGAACCCGATCTGGTACCAGGGCAAATCTCGCCCAGCCAGAAAATAGTCTTCTGTCGTTTTCGCGCGGCTCTTAGCCGTCAATCCGATCGCTAGGACCGATAGAATAAATATGCCAACAATTATGAGGTCGAGAGACGTCATAACTCAACAGAATACCGTCGCCGACATCACTCTGTTTTCGCACCGCAATAACGACTGACATAGTCCTGATGAGCAGGCAGTTTGGCAACGGTTGTCGCAACATTCTCCTCAATGCGTTCGAGGAAATGTTTAATTTCCTCATCCCGCATTTTGTCAGCGATCGGATGATAGGAGGTCGGCTCTATGCCCTGCCCCATCATCACCTGGATCCAGGAATTCTCGGCAAATAACTCATCGTTCTTGCGGAACACGCGGGCCGTTTCGCGAAACAAGTCAATTTTTTGTTGAACTGAATCAGGAATGTCCATGCTCGAACAATATCGCCAAAATTCGCTATCTCGGCGATTGGTTACATAATAGTGCAGGATCAGGAAATCCCGGATTTTATCCATGTCTTCGAAAGTCTGTTCATTAAATTCTTTGATATCGGCAGTGCTGATTGCATTGGTCGGCATCAATCTCAGGAACCGCATGACCGAGCGCTGGATCAGGTGAATTGAAGTTGATTCAAGGGGCTCCATAAACCCGCTCGCCAGCCCCAGAACCACGCAATTCTTTTCCCATTGTTTCCGGCGCGCGCCGGTTTGAAACCGGATGTGTAACGGCTCGGTCAGCCGATCACCTTCAATATTGGAAAGCAGTCGGTCCGTTGCCTCGTCCTTATCCAGATAACGTCCGCAATAAACAAGACCATTGCCCATCCTATGTTGCAGAGGGATTTGCCACTGCCAACCCGCATCATGGGCAATCGCCCGCGTGTAAGGCTTGGCGGGTCCGGTCGACTTAGTCTGAACGGCTATAGCGCTGTCGCAAGGCAGAAAATGCGTCCAATCATCATAACCGACATGCAGGGCCTGAGCCATCAGAACCGACCGAAAGCCCGTACAGTCAAAGAAAAAATCACCTTCAATTATTTGACCGGAATCGAGTTTCAAGCCCGCAATATCACCGCTTTCTGGATCTAGAGATACGTGATTAATTTTTCCCTCAACCCGGACGGCTCCGTTCTCCTCAGCGATATTGCGCAAATATTTCGCGTATTGAGAAGAGTCGAGATGATAGGCGTAGTTTATCGACTGGCCCGGCAATTGCGCAAATTTGTCTTCATAGGCTGCCAAAACCTCCAAGCAGTAAGCGTCAAAATCCTTGGCCAGTCCGCGTTTTTTTCCGCTCAGCCAAAAGTGTTGAAAACCGCCGGTCCAATGGTCCGTGCCGGTGTGCCCGAATGAATGGAAATAATCCTCACCGACATCTTTCCAATTTTCAAAATTAATACCGAGCTTAAATGTAGCGCGGGTTTTACGCATGAAATCTGCTTCATCTATCCCGAGGAACCGATTAAATCGCAATAGAGGTGGGATCGTCGCTTCGCCGACGCCGACAGTGCCGATGGCGTCCGATTCGATCAATGTCAGCTCGATTTCATCGCCCATAATTTTGGAAAGCATAGCCGCTGCCATCCATCCAGCTGTGCCTCCGCCCGCAATAACATAGCGCCGAATTTTGCGCGGCTTAATATTGGTTTTTGTATTATTCATTGTTCAACATCTTGATCAAAAACGAACGGATTTTAGACGCATTCTCAGCAGACATTGGTCCCAGTACGCCTCTTCCTTCTTCGGGTATATGCGCCGTCACCTCATCTGCGTTTTCAAATACGTAATAATCAAACAGGTCTTTCCAGTGTTGACGCTCATTTTCAGGCAGATCGCGGATTGTCATCATGGCGTGATTAAGGGCATTTTGTGGGCCGCCCATATAGCGCGGAGTCTCACGCCACCAATAATTGACCAACACATTAAATGGCGACAGACCTTCCACATGGTGCCACCACATACTCGGGATAAAAATCGCATCGCCCGGTGACAATACGCCAGTAAAGCCCGCACTTATCGCATCCCGGAATTTCGGGAATTTCTCAAAATCCGGTTTATGAAAATCAACCATACTGATCGATCGTCCTGCCGGCGTATTATCAACGGGACCAATATAAAGGTTTCGGAATTGATCCGGCGGAAACACGGTGAATCGACGCTCCCCGACCGCGACGCAAGCAATATTGTCTGGAAAATCGTTATGCGCCGCGATCCGGCTTTTTGTCCCGATCCAGATGCTCTCCATAGCTTTGCGACCGCCCAAATCGATCCGGTTTTCCTCTCCCAGATCGGTGAAATAGTTTTGAATATTGACCGAGCTTAGATAAATGATCGGCGAAGGTGTTTGATCTTCGACCTCATCAATACGATCAAATATCAGCGGGAGTCTTGCCTTTCCCGTCTGAACATTAATCGACATGTCATCTCGGTAAAAAATCCGCCCGTCGGAGTCCGGCGATCCCATATTTACATTGAAAGGACGGTCCTGATGTTTCGACAGCAGATAAGTTCGTGCTGTTTTTCCAGACTCTAGACCGGCCTGAACCAGCGGCCAGTCTTTGACAAATCCTCGAACGATAAACGGGTGTTTCTCGGCCATAAACGGCTCGAGTTCGGTCACGGACTTACCGGATTTCTCCGGGAGTGCCGAAAGTTGAGAAAAAATATCCTCAGACCGACTATCCATTGGCGAGATATTCGTCCTTTCTGTCAATGAGTTTGACCAGGTTTGACAAGGACGCCAACACCATAAAGGCCGGCATTAAATAACCTTTTTCCTGCAGTTCAGAAAGCGCAGCGCCGTCCAAGGTCCGCATTTTTTCTTCATTGATGGTATGAAATCCTGCGAGGCGGTTTTTATTTCCATCACGCAAGGTCACATCAATTGTCAACGGTTCTAACAGCTCATATTTTTGAAGGCAGGCAACAAACTCCGCCGCGCCTTTATATCCCTGATCCAGATAGCCCAGTTTCTTTGATATATTATCCAGATATGTCGTCGCCACGCCGTTCTCATCAAAAATACGTTGACCCTCGTCGTTGCCAATACGCGGACTATCCAGATCAATTACGACCTTCTCTTCTTCACCATCAGCCTGGGCACGACCAATCATGAAAGGCTGGATATCCATGGCAAGTGGAACATAACGGGCATCCCATTTACCGTCTTTCAAATACAGGTTTTCACCGTTTTCAAATCCGAACAAAGCCAGACAATTACACTCATCGCGTTCCTGATTAAACTGAAACAAAATCGGATAATGATTTTGCAAACTTCGAAACTCTTCGGGAAATGTGACGCAGCACATCATACCGTCGCCCATGGATTCTGATCGCTCATCCAGTATTCTAAGGTCTTTGTGATCCCGCGGATTAACCGCCACATGTTTGGCCATTTTTGCGTCTTTCGTTTTTTGTCGTTTTAGCTGTCTTTTAACCCGGACAACAAGGCTCTATTTGTCGGCAATCCCGCCGCAAAGGCTTTTTGCTTGCGCCATACGGTCTGAAACTGTTTTTGTAAAACATTCAACACCAGGGGCTTTAGGGTTGGAAGGGTCGCCGGCTTTTGTCCCATGCCGTAATAGACAAATTGATAACTGGACGCCGGGAAGACTTCGGCGGATTGCTCGAAGTCATATTGACTGGGGGGACGATGTTTCCAGATTTCGAGATAATCAATCAAGCGCTCGGACATTGTTTCCCGTTTGCGATTGTCGACCCAATAAGGTTCCGTACGTTCACTCAGTACATAGTGCAGTTTAAGAAAATCAATGATGCGCTCCCAACGATAGGCAAAAAGCTGGTTGAATTTTTTGGCTTCGATCCGGTTCGCCGTCTTAGTTACCGGCAGATTTTCCGCCAGCATTTCAACCGAGAGCTCAATCAATACGATGGCAGAGGCCTCAAGCGGTTCGAGGAAACCAGCTGACAATCCGATTGCGATACAATTGTTTTTCCAGAACTGTTTCCGATAACCCGATCGAAATGACAATTGGCGGGTCTGGATTTCCGTATCTCGCCCGACATAGTCGCGCAGGATGTTCTCGGCGCGTTCGTCACTGATATATTTAGAGGCATAAACACAGCCAACACCACGACGATTAAACAAACCAATATCCCAGATCCAGCCGGCCTCATGAGCGGTGGAAATTGTCTCACTTTTGATCGGTGAATCGGGCGGGACCTCAACCTGGGTCACCACGGCACGGTCATTGAATAAGATTCCGCTTTGATCCTGAAATGGCACCCCGAAATGATCGCCTATCAACAAGGCGCGATGACCCGTGCAATCTATAAACAGATCCCCTTCGATTACGCCGTTGTCACGGGTTTCTACGCCGGAAATATCCCCGTCAGGGTCACCGATGACGGCCGTCATATGATCCGCCAGATAGGTCACGCCAAGTTTGGACGTGATATGCTCTCGCAACAAGGCGCCCATTTTTACCGCATCGAGATGATAGGCATAATTCATGGCCCCGACAAAATCCGGCATTGCCCGTTGACGCGGTGCAAGGCCTTTGAGTTCGGGGGCCGTTTGAACGCATACAGCCTCCGCAAAAGACTTGTCCGGTGCAAATTCTTGCCAAGCTCGCAATAGATCCGTCGCATTTTGCGAAACCGGCAGTTCAAACGGATGATAATATTTATCATCTTCTCGGCCATTGACCCAGCCGTCAAAACGAGACCCCTGTTTAAAGGATGCCTGACAGGCCTTTAGAAACTCAGTTTCAGAAATACCGATCCGACTGAGCGTTTTTCGAATAGTTGGCCAGGTCCCCTCACCGACACCGACGGTCGGAACATCAGGGCTCTCGATCACAGTGATTTGAAGACCGTTTTCGGAACGATCGGGATGCCGCGCCGCCAAAACGCCGGCGGTCAACCAACCGGCGGTCCCGCCGCCGACAATAACGATATGTTTGACCTCTTCACTCATATCGTTGTTTTTAATGCCTTTTCGGTGTGAGGGACAGGACCAATTTGTCCCGTTCTTGGATTAATCCATACATGAACGGCTATCCGCGCGATCAAAATCACACTGATAAACCCGAACCCAATCCACAAGCAATTCATTTGGGAAGCTGTCGGAATTAAATCCTACGTCGTTATGATCTTCTGAAAGGCCGCCCCCCACCGCCAGATTAAACATCAGGTAGAAGTCCTGATCAAAGGGCGCAAATGGGAAATCGCCTTTGGACACGCCTCCGGAACTCCATTGATCTGAGTTTAGGGTCATGAAAAGGGTGTCATTGACGAACCATTTGATTTGCCCCTCGCCCCACTCAACAGAAAACACATGGTAATCGTCTATGGCCTCATCACCTCCCGGAAGCGTGTTTTTATCAGTTAAGAATGTGTTATTTGGCCACTCTCCACCAAAATGCAGTGCGCCCGAAGATCGATTTTCGCCAATGTCGCCCTCGCAATCATTACAGGTCGCGCCGAGATTAACAGCCTCCATAATATCAATTTCACCTGAGGCGGCCCATCCGCCGTAAATATTATCCGCTGGCAGCATCCAAAAAGCAGGCCAGGTACCCTGCCCTTTTGGCAGTTTTATGCGAGCGGAAAATCGGCCATAAGTCCAGTCTGCAAGTTCGCGGGTACGGACTTTGCCAGATGTATATTGTTGGGTGACTTGATCTCCACGTCCATCCGGCCAGCCTTGCGGATATTGCGGCCCCGTGAATTCTTCTGGATAGGCTTTGAGCCATAAGAGGCCGTTAACGACCTCAACATTTCGCTCCCGATCCGTATAACACTGACGTTCATTGTTCCCGCCGCCCCAACAGGACACTTCGAGTTCCCATTTGGTTCGGTCAATCTCCGTCCCCTCGAAATCGTCCCGCCAAACTTCGACCCAGCCTTTGTTCGAGGGATGATAATCAGGTCCATCGGGCGCCGCAGCGGGTGTTGGTAGGTCTTCAGGCTCCGGGTCGGTTGTCGTGACCGGTGGAGGTGGTATGACAGCAACAGGTGCAGTTGACGAAGTCGCCGCACCACCGCCACAGCTTTGTAAACCCAGCAGGAAAAAACCCGCAGAAATCTTCCAAATATTCATATTATCCTCCAATTATAGGGCAAAAAAAAGCCACCCCAAAGAGGTGGCTCTTATTTTCAACCAAGTCCCTGATTAGAACTTGTATCGTGCACCAAGGGCAAAGCGTCCTTTTTGCGGGTTTGCAAAGAACACATTGTTTGGATGGCGACGATGACCCCGGCGGTCAGTTCCGGTAATATCGATGCCTTCGGCAAAGATCGTTAGACCATCCCGAATTTCATAGCTGATATTTGCGTCGATCTGCTGATAATCCTCAACATAGAACGGGTTACGACCACTTCCGGACAGGAAGGCTTCACGCCAGTTCCAGGCCACACGAGCCTGAAGGCCGTTTTTATCATAAAAACCAACCAGGTTGGCACTGTCGCTCACGCCCGGCAGAGCAATCTGAAGAACGCGGAAGGACTGCGTATTGTCATATTGCAGATCTGTCTTAGCGATCGTGTAGTTGGCGATCACGCCAAAACCTGAATCACCAAATGCATGCTGTAAGGCAAATTCCCAACCATTAAATCCGTCTGTACGATCACTGATCGCAGGGAATGTAATGTCAAAGAACAAGGCCGGATCTGTTGCAGAACCAACGATTGCGCCGTTTTGCACTAGGTTCGGATAGTTCGCTTGATACCAGGCCAGAACGTCGTTGCCGGTTGCGTTTGAGCCAAGCGCTGCGCGCGCTTCCGCGGCAACAGAACCCAATCCTGGGTGCGTCAGACCGTAAAAAGTATCCGTGAAGACATCTTCGCCGGTAAAGCCGTTAATATCTTTTTGGAACCAGCCGACAGACACGTAACTGGTATCACCATAATACCATTCCGCGGACAGATCATAGTTCTTAGACGTGAAAGGCTCCAAAGATGGATTACCCTGACGTCCGGTACCGGCATCAGCTCTGAATAGCGAGTCCAACTGAAGACCCGGTGCCAGTTCGTTGTAACGCTGACGACCAATGGTCTTACTATACGACGCTCGCAAAACGATATCATCTGTTAGCGATGTATTGAAATCAACAGATGGCAAGAAGAAATCATAGCTTCCGTCAAAATTGGTAACTTCCTGGGTGCCGTCAAAGGTCAAGAAGAACTCGTTACCACCCGGCCAGCTCGTCCCGCTCGGGATATCAACCGTTGCTGGTGCCGTAACATCTGTGTTTTCGTAACGTGCACCGACGGTCAGGTGAGATTCAGCGCCGCCCAGGTTGAACGAAGTGTTGAACTGCGCATAGGCGCTCAATGTTTCTTCTGTGATTTCACGCGTATTGTTTCGGTTTGCCAGACATGTGCCGGGGTTATCAGATGTCGAACCGACCCATGGTGATGAACAAATACCGTGCAGGCTTTCCAAAAGGTCGACCATTTGCACGAAATCAAAACGGTAAACACCTTGCAACATAGCCGGATCATCCGCGCCGGACATGCCGTCAAATTTGTCAGGAAGCGTTACCCACTCAAACCAGTCATCTGGAATATCGTCGGCCGTACCAAGCCCACCCCAGGAGTCAGTCTGGATAAAGCCTGTTTCGGAACGCACGGAGTTTTCATGCCAACCCGCACCGAAATCAACACTGTCAATGATGTCGCGGTCGACTTCATAGCTGGCGTTAAACTGCAGCTG
>JAHDDX010000075.1:0-4994 GCA_020629135.1 Hellea sp. | reverse complement strand
GCAAGTGAACCAGAGTGGCTCAGGTCTGTGGCACCGAAGAATTCCGTATAGAACAACGGACCAGCAACCGGACCGTCTGTCCAGGCGCTGTTTGTCCAGGCGTGATCAAACCACACACCTGCTGAACTTGTGTTCGATTCAACTTCGTTTGATGAGTAAGTTGCGTCGCCCGTGATGCGAAGATCATCTGTAATGTCATATTGCAATGTCAACTGACCATTAATCCGTTCGCGACGGTAATCAGTCAAAGCATAATCAGCATTTTGCGGGACTTCGTAAACGTCATTAGGACCAGGAGGGTTGGTTACGCCGTCAATAAAATTCCATGAGCCCGGACGCGGCAGGCGACCCCACTCATTTTCGAAATCATCGCTACCAAGGTAACCGTCACGCCAACCAACATTTGATTGCGTCACACCACCTTCGCGGAGCTGATAACTACCTGAAATGGCGACGCCGAGACGATCATCCGCGAATGTATTGGTATAAAGACCTGAAATTTCAGGTGTGATCTTGTCAGATTCGATCTGTGACGTGTCATATACGCCCTTAACACCAATAGTTGCCGTACGGCCCGGTGATTCAAGCGGCTTCGTTGTCCGGATATTGATCGTCGCACCCGCACCACCACTGGCGACGTTTACTTTCGATGTTTTATAGAGCTCGACCGCTGCGATCGCTTCTGAGGCCAGATTACCAAAGTCGAACGAACGCGATCCCAGATCGCCAGAACTGGAAGTCGGCACATAACGGCCGTTAAATGTGACGAGGTTATAATCCGCGCCCCAACCCCGAACGGTTACGGTCGCGCCTTCACCATTATTGCGGTCAATCGCAACACCTGGAATACGCTGCAATGATTCCGCGAGGTTCGTGTCTGGGAATTTACCGATGTCTTCGGCCGTAATGGCATCAACAATACCGTCCGCATCCCGCTTCAGGTCCATAGATGCCTTCAAACTCTGACGAATACCAGTTGCGATGACTTCGTCTTCTTCTACATCATCCGCCGTTTGCGCGAATGAGACTGAACTGACAGACGCCACAGCCAGCGCAGATGCGCCAACCAATAAATGCCGCCAGAGCTTTTTGTCTTCAGAGATCATGTGTTCCTCCCAATAAAATAGGTTTGCGCAACGCGCGCCGATTCTCTTGAGTTTAGCAAAACCACAAATTGTCTATCGTTGTCAATTGAAAAGTCCCGTTGGGACATATGAATTGTCCAATTGTGACAATTTGGCCACACTGTATCAGTATATATTGAAGATTCAGATAGGCGCAGGCCCGGTGGAAGCCCGAATAATCAGCCCGTGCGGCAGGATCTGCGTTTGTGAAATCTCTGCCTCCCCCCGCTTAGCCATGCGAATTGCATCAACTGCCGCCTCAGCAATGGCCCCAAAAGGCTGGGAAATCGTCGTTAAGTCTGGCCAAACCGTTTTCGCGATCGGCGTATCATCAAATCCGGCAATAGACAGATCGTCCGGCACCCTCAAACCCAGGCGGTTGGCAGTCATAAGAACAGCCGATGCCATTTCATCATTGGCCGCAAATATCGCCGTTGGCCGATTTGCCGCTGTCAGCATTTTTTCTGCGCATTCCATGGCGTTACGAAAGCGAAAACGACCGGATTCGATATGCATACTGGCCGGCCCGGCTAAACCTGCCCGCATCATGGCTTCTTCGAAGCCCTGGCGGCGCAGAAGCGTGGCGACGTGATCAGGATGCCCCGCTATATGACCTATAATTTTATGATTAAATTCAATAAGATGATCTGTAATTTCTCGTGCAGCAGACCGATCATCCATGGTCACGGAAACCTTTCCAGGTATTGGGCGTGACGGCGAAATCAATACGGAATTCACACCTCGAGTTTCTAACAAATCATGAATATCGGAAGAGTCGCACATAGGCGGAACGAGGATCATGTTTTTGACGCGGGTTCGATCCAGGAAGGCCTCTACCTGCCCCCGCCAGTCATTATTCTTTTCATCGAAAAACTCGACTGCCAGATACCGACGCGCATCCGAGCAAGCCTTGAGGACAGCATGGTTTAACCGTGATTGATATCCGCTACCCGGATCCCCGTAGAGCATGCCAATACTCAGCGAATCACCAAGCCGCATCTGCCTTGCTATGGCACTGGGCGCATAGCTGAGCTCCTCCATGGCGTTTTCAACTTTTTCACGCGTTTTTGAGCTAATATGCTCATAGTCATTCATGACACGTGACACAGTTTTCACGGAAACACCCGCCAGTTTTGCCACTTCGGTGATTGTCGCCATACCTAATAAACTCCGTATCGGCCTACAATTTAGGTGAAACTGGCGTGATTCTACGCACTGGACCACCTCAAAAGGACAATTACATATTGACATTGTCCAACGCAAGACAATAATTGGACAATAATTGTCCGATTGCTTATACGCGAATCTGTTAAAAAACGATGGAAATTCACATGAAACGTTCGATTTTAATGCTTACAACGGCATCTGTTCTTATTTTAGGGGCTTGTACTGCCAAAGAGAAAACCGCTGCTCCAGTTGATATTGAAACCCGGGCCAGTGCTATTTTAGCCAATATGACACTCGAAGAAAAAATCGGACAAGTCATCCAGGCCGATATTTCCGCGGTCACACCAGAAGAAGTCGCACAATATAATCTCGGATCAGTTCTTAACGGCGGTAACTCCGCACCTGGCGGGGGGAAAGTTGCGCCGCCGGAAGACTGGATCGCGCTCGCAGATGCTTTTTGGGATGCCTCGACAAACAAAGACGATGGCGGCGTCGGTGTACCGATATTATGGGGTACAGACGCGGTTCATGGCCATAATAATCTGCAATCGGCAACCATGTTCCCCCATAACTCGGCATTAGGAGCAACCCATAACGCTGATTTGATGAAGCAGATCGGCGATGTCACAGCGAAAGAAATTCGTGCGACAGGACTGGACTGGACCTTTGCACCGACGATTGCAGTTGCCAGAGATGACCGCTGGGGGCGCGCTTATGAAAGCTATTCTGAAAACCCCGCCTTAGTTGCGAAATATTCAGCCGCCATCGTCGAAGGCCTTCAAGGCAAACCCGGTGACCCTGACTTTCTGATTGGTGACAATGTCATGGCAACCGCCAAACACTTTATTGCAGACGGCGGAACCCAGCTAGGCATTGATAAAGGCGACACACTTGGTGATGTGGACGAGATTATTAGAATTCACGGCGCCGGCTATCCGCCCGCCATCGACGCCAAAGTCCAGTCTGTCATGTCTTCGTTTTCAAGCATAAACGGCGAAAAGATGCATGGCTCAAAAACCATGTTGACTGATGTACTTCGTGGCAAGCTCGGTTTTGAAGGGTTTGTCGTTGGCGACTGGAACGGCCACGCCGAAGTTCCGGGCTGTACGGCTACAGATTGCCCGCAAGCTCTTCATGCGGGGATCGATATGTACATGGCGCCGGACAGCTGGCGTGGGCTCTACGACTCTTTGCTGACCCATGCCCAAGAAGGCCGGCTGGATCTCGATCGTCTCGACGAAGCTGTCACCCGCATTTTGGTCGCCAAAATTCGTTCCGGACTGCTGGAAGCGGGTCGTCCGTCCAGTCGCAGCACTTCCAATCCGGCCGTTCTGGGCAATCCAGAGCACCGGAAAGTCGCCCGGCAGGCTGTTCAAGAATCTTTGGTTCTGCTGAAGAACGAGAATATTCTCCCGTTAAACGCCTCGCAGACCATTCTGGTAACGGGTTCAGGCGCCAACTCGATGCAACAACAAACAGGCGGTTGGACACTTAATTGGCAAGGCACAGGCAATGCCAATGATGAATTTCACACAGGCGAAACCATTCTTTCCGGTATTCAAGCGGGCGTAGAAGCTGGCGGCGGTACAGTTATTCATTCGGAAGATGGTTCCTTCGAAACCCGTCCAGATGTCGCTGTTATCGTATTTGGCGAACAGCCTTATGCAGAATATCGCGGCGACCGTTCTGATGTTGTTTTCGAGTTTGCAGGCGGTGAATATGATCGCTTAATTGAAAGTTACAAAGCGCAGGACATTCCGGTCGTAACTGTGTTTCTGACGGGGCGCCCGATGTGGGTCAATCCACTGCTTAATGCATCCGATGCGTTCGTTGTTGCCTGGTTACCAGGTACAGAGGGCGGCGGCGTCGGCGACGTGTTAGTCGGTGACAATGACGGCAATCCGCGATTGGATTTCAAAGGCAAACTTTCATTTTCCTGGCCCTCGAACGGCACAGGTGAACCGATCAATCTGGAAACTGATCCAGGTATATTATTCCCCTACGGATACGGGTTGACCTATTCGGACGCGGCTACATTCGAACCCCTGTCTGAAGATCCTGAGATAGCCGATATTTCTACCAATTTCGACGGTCTGATTTTTTCCCGTGGCGACGCTGCGGGCGCTTTTGGACTCTATCTGGGTGACAGCTCCAATGCGAACACTCCTTCAATGGCACTGGTCAGTGCAAGCCTCGGCGGTGGAATTCGCTCTCAGGGCATTGACTACAAAGCCCAGGAAGACAGCCGACAATTCACCTGGTCCGGTTCGAGCGCCGCTCACATGTCCGTAAAGAGCCTGAGACCGATCGACCTGACGGTCTTTGGTGACACGGCGGACACAAGCCTGGCATTGACCTGGCGCGTTGACGCGGCTCCAGCAGGTCCCGTTAATGTCAGCATGGGTTGCGGTGATGGATGTGGCGGTGTTCTCAATGTATCCAACCTAACAAGTTCTCTGATGGATCAGGGCTGGACCACTACGGAAATTCCTTTGTCGTGTTTCGTTGATTCCGGTTTGGACCCAAAGAAAGTCAACACGGCATTAAAAATTGCCAGTCCAGGCCAAAATGCCATAACTTTACATGCCGCACGTCTGGTCCAATCTTCAGACGCGCAAATGAGCTGTCCAAACTAGGACGGATTTCCAGGGAGGGGAAAACATGTTTTTATCAACTTTGGACCTGATTGTGGTCCTCGCCTAT
>JAHDDX010000074.1 GCA_020629135.1 Hellea sp. | reverse complement strand
ACGGTTATCCAAGCCCACCACGCACATACGGAATTTCCGGGCGGTATAATTTCTAAAACGCTAAATAATTAGATTGAAATTAAGCCGCCCTTCGAGGCGGCTTTTTTATTGAAGACCTAACAATTAGGCTGGCATCTGATTCTAAAATGATGATATAAACGTCAGTTCGAACAAAAATATTGCGTCGGAAGTGATTATGACGAAATGGACTCCCTCAACCTGGCGAAAGAAGCCAGCTAAGCACATACCGGAAGATTATCCGGATATTGCCCATTTGGCTGAAGTCGAAGCAACCTTGAAAGGGTACCCCCCTTTGGTTTTTGCCGGAGAAGCCAGACGCCTAAAAGAACGGCTTGGCGAAGTCGCTTTAGGAAATGCATTTCTATTGCAAGGCGGAGATTGCGCCGAGAGTTTTAAAGAGTTCCATCCAGATAATTTACGCGACATGTTCCGGGTCATGATGCAAATGGCCGTCGTATTGACCTATGGCGCAGGAAAGCCGATCGTTAAAGTCGGTCGTATCGCGGGACAATTTGGCAAACCCCGCAGTTCAGCGATTGAAGAGCGTGACGGCGTAACTCTACCGAGCTACCGGGGAGATAATATTAATGCCATGGCGTTTACGCCCGAAGCTCGTACGCCGGACCCTGAGCGCCTGTTAAAAGCTTACGGCCAATCTGCGTCCACATTAAATCTCTTGAGGGCATTTTCGACCGGCGGCTATGCCAATCTTAGAAATATCCATAAATGGACCCTGGGGTTTGTCGGTGAGAGCGAGCAAACCAAAAAATACAAAGCGTTATGCGACAAGATCACGGACGCCATGGATTTCATGGAAGCTTGCGGGGTGACTCCTGAAACTACGCCGCAAATGGCCGCCACAGATTATTATACTAGCCATGAAGGCCTGTTACTTGGCTATGAAGAGGCTATGACCCGGATCGATAGTACGACCGGACGCTGGTATGACACCTCTGCGCATCTTTTATGGATCGGAAACCGGACACGTCAGCTTGACCATGCCCATGTAGAGTTTTTCCGCGGCGTCGAAAATCCGATCGCCATGAAAATTAGTGACGATCTGGAACCTGATGAGTTACTAAGATTATTGGATGTGTTGAATCTACAAAATGAACCTGGACGAATGACTCTAATTTCAAGGTTTGGGCATGATCGGGTTTCTCAAGGGCTACCAAAGCTGGCTCGAACAATAAAATCTGAAGGCCGCCATGTGGTGTGGTCATGTGATCCGATGCACGGCAATACGCTCAAGACAAATAGCGGGTACAAAACCCGGCCTTTCGATAAGATCCTGACCGAAGTTAAAAACTTCATGCAGGTTTTACATGCGGAGGGATGTTGGCCAGGTGGGGTTCATTTTGAAATGACTGGACAAAATGTTACGGAATGTCTGGGCGGATCTGCGCGGGCGGTTCGGGAAGAAGATTTGTCCTCTCGCTACCATACCCATTGTGATCCACGCCTAAATGCTAATCAGGCACTTGAACTGGCATTTCTGATTGCAGAAGAATTAGGCAGCTACCGTAAGGAAGAAGAAACGAGGCTTGCGGGCTAAAAAAAACCACTGGCGCGAACCAGTGGTTATCTAGATACGTGGGAGTGTATCTTAGAGGTCTTTTAGCCCTACTGACGGCTTGAACTGAGCAGAGGTTTTGGCTTTGCTCATCATCATTTCTCCCGTAGCCGGATTACGCATTTGGCGGGATGGGCGATGTTTGGCTACAAATTGTCCGAACCCTGGCAAGGCAACGCCATTTCCTTTTTTAAGCTCAGATACAACGGTATCACAAAATGCATTGACGAATTCTCCGGCCTGGGCCTGAGTGCATCCACATTGGTCTGCGAGTGCCCCTACGAGTTCCTTCTTGTTCATCTTACTCTCCTTGGTCGATGATGATGGTTTTGTAAGTGAACAAAACCGTTAATGAACATCCTACGCGGCAAGGTTAATGAAGTGTTAAAAAGTGCGGTTTTATGGGGGTTTTTAACAGATTCCGAACGATTCCAACCTTTTGGCATTAACTTTTTCTGCTGAATTATCTATCTGCAGTCGAATCTTCGCGCCATTATGCCATAAAGTATTTTAGGTGATTCTAACCAGGTATGGACGTGAAATGGATAAAATTTCCATTGGCATAATTGGCTCGGGCGTATTTGGGCGCTATCATGCGCTTAAATGTATCGCGCGGGACGATCTTCGTTTTGTCGGAATCTTTGCCAATGACAAAATACAGGCCAAGGCTCTTGTTAAAGAGGTTGGAGGGCAGGTTTTTTCAGGCCCTGATCAATTATTTAGCGCCTGTGATGCGGTGATTATCGCGTGTCCGGCGACCTTTCATGCCGAGTATGCAATTCAAGGGCTAGAGAAGGGGTGTCATCTTTTGATTGAAAAGCCTCTTGCTACGACAATTTCTGACGCTCAACATATTCTTAAAGGGGCAAAACAATTCGGCAAAACCGTTCAAGTTGGCCATCAAGAACGATTTGTTTTGAGGGCGATCGGGTTTGACAAAATCGACCAAACGCCAATCCGGATTCATGGGCGGCGCTTAAGTCCATTTTCTGTTAGAGGAACCGATACAACAGTTACAATGGATTTGATGAGCCATGACATTGATTTAGCCAACTGGTTGATGAAGGGCTTACCTGATAAGGTCTCTGGAGATGCGATTATTGTTCGGTCAGAAAAGGCTGACGCTGCCTTAGGTATTTTGGATTACTCAAACGGTCGGGTAATTCTTGAGGCGAGCCGTGTCGAAGATGCGGGTTCTCGCCAAATGATTATTTCCTATCGTGAAGGGAACGTCACGATTGATTTCAACGCTAAAACGCTGAGCAACAATACACCGTTTTCATTAAATGAAAATTTCGGCGATCACCCCGAAGTCAAAGACAGTCTGGCGGCAGGGCTGAATGAATTCGTTTCGGCGATCCGCGAAAACCGTGAACCCTTGATCAGTGGAACAGATGGTAGGCGTGTCGTAGAAATAGCGTGCACTATAGATGGAACCACATGAGAACTTTATTGAAAATTATAGCCGGTCTTCTGTTGATCGGCTTCGTCCTTGTTATCTTGAATTGGAAGACAATATCGCGTTTGCAAAAAGTCAACACGATGTTTGAAGAGGACAATATTGTTCAAAACTTCTCTAACATGAACAAATTACTATTCACACGACAACTCGAGACTAATTCTCGGCCATATATCTGGCAGGAAAATTTGCAGCCTTTGCCAGAATTTGTCCAAGTGGACGGAGAGGAACGGGCGCTAGGTAAAAATTTGGAACTCACAAAAGCAACCGCACTTCTGGTTATCAAAGACGGTCAGATCGTGTCGGAGGAATATTTTCTCGGAACGGGGCAAGACGATAAGCGTATAAGCTGGTCTGTGGCGAAATCTTTTCTATCGGCTATGTTTGGGATCGCTGTCGAGAATGGAGACATCAAATCTCTGGATGAACAAGTTATTGAGTATGTACCGGAGCTCAAAGGCAGTGCTTATGACGGAGCAACCATTCGCAATGTATTGAACATGTCCAGCGGAGTTAAGTTCAACGAAGATTATTTGGATCGGGGGAGCGATATTAATCGAATGGGACGTGTATTGGCGCTCGGACAGTCCATGGATGCATTTGCGGTCTCTCTGACCGAAAGGGCGAGAGAACCGGGTTCTGGCCGGCAATATGTTTCGATTGATACCCACGTAATCGGGATGGTGCTCCGGGCAGCGACCGGTCAAAATGTCTCTGACTATTTTGTCGAAAATGTCTGGTCGAAACTTGGGCCTGGCGAGGGGACTTATTATCTGACTGATAAGAACGGAATAGCATTCGTTCTAGGCGGACTGAATATGAGAACGCGGGATTATGCCTTGTTTGGGCAGATGATGATGCAAGGCGGTCAATGGCAGGGCGAGCAGATTATTCCCGCCAATTGGGTCGCCAGTTCCACTGCAGGTTCAGCGCCCGCGGATGTTGAAAACATGCCGTTGGACTATGGCTATCAGTGGTGGGTGCCGCAGGACAGCCATGGGGATTACTTTGCCATCGGCATTTATGGTCAATATATTTATATTGATCCGTCTGCGAAAATGGTGATCGTCAAAAATTCCGCCCATCGGGATTTTATGGGCGCAGCACCATCGGGAAAAGGATTTATCCTTGAAAATATTGATGTGTTTCGATCCATCGTTGATCATTACGATCAGGATGGCTAAACCGCCCTCATGATATCAAAATTAAAAATCGCCTCCGCGCAGTTAAACCCAACCGTAGGAGACATTTCCGGGAATGTCAGTAAAGCTCAATTGGCTTTTCGCCGTGCCAAAGAGGCAGGGGCCGATATTCTGGTTCTTCCCGAATTGTTTATGATTGGATACCCGCCCGAAGATTTGGTGCTGAAAGCGGCTGCGGTTGAGGATTGCCGTAAAGCAGCGGAAGAATTTGCTAAGATGACGGAAGGCGGGCCCGCCGTGGTCATGTCTGCGCCATGGGCCGAAGGCAATGGCCTATACAATGCGGCGCTGTTTATGCGGGACGGTAAAATCACCGACATTCGGTTTAAGCATCACCTTCCAAATTATGGCGTGTTTGACGAGTTTCGTATTTTTGATCGGGGACCGCTCCCGGAACCGGTTGAGTTTAAAGGAGTTCGCATAGGCTTGCCGATTTGCGAGGACCTCTGGCAACCGGGTGTCGCGAGCTATCTGGCTGATAAAGGGGCGGAACTTCTAATCTCCCCAAATGGGTCTCCCTGGCGGCGGACAGCTCTTTCTGAACGGGTCGAGGCACTAGGAGAAAAAGTTCATAATGAAGGGCTTCCGCTGATTTATGTTAATCAGGTTGGTGGACAGGATGAATTGGTCTTTGACGGCTCTTCATTTGCCATGAACGGCGATGAAATCATTGTTCAGGCCCTCAAATCCTTTGTCGAAGATTTTGATGTGTCGACCTGGGAAAAGGATGATAATCGCTGGCGTTGCACGTCTGCGGTGCTCCATGATCAACTCACGGGCCATGAAGCCGATTGGCGAGCCATGTGCCTCGGATTAGGTGATTATGTCCGCAAAAATGGGTTCAAGCAGGTAATTCTCGGACTATCCGGCGGCATAGACAGCGCCATGGTTGCCGCCATTGCCGCGGATGCCCTGGGTCCTGAGGCGGTTTGGTGCGTGATGATGCCGTCGCGCTATACGTCTGATGGCAGCCTGGATGATGCTAAAGACTGCGCTAACCGGATCGGCTGTCGATATGATATTGTGGCCATCAAACCGGCTTTTGACGCGTTTAATGAAATGCTCGCGCCACTGTTTGAAGGCACCCAGCCCAATACAACTGAGGAAAACATTCAATCCCGGTCTCGGGCTCTGATATTGATGGCTTTGTCGAATAAGTTCGGCCCGATGTTGGTGACGACAGGGAATAAATCCGAAATGGCTGTCGGTTACGCGACGCTTTATGGGGATATGTGCGGGGGCTATAATCCGCTCAAAGATGTCTACAAAACCGAGGTGTTTGAGTTGGCGCGTTGGCGCAATAAAAATAATCCAGAGGACCTGTTGGGCGGTGATGATCCCATTCCCGAAAACATCATTACCAAGCCCCCATCCGCTGAATTGCGTGATGATCAAAAAGATTCGGATAGCCTGCCGGAATATGATGTTCTCGACGATATTTTGATGGGCTTGATCGAACACGAACAATCAGTTGAAGAAATCCTCGCAAGAGGGCATAAGCCCGCGGACGTCAAGCGGATCCAGCATCTTTTATATATTGCGGAATATAAAAGACGGCAGGCGCCGCCAGGTGTCAAAATAGGAAGCAAGAATTTCGGGCGTGACCGACGTTACCCCATTACCAATAGATATCGGGATGTTGTCCCCGACACAGAGTAAAGCATGAAACCCATTGTAAGATTTGCGCCGTCACCGACTGGAAAACTCCATGTCGGCAATGTCAGAACGGCCTTGATAAACTGGTTGTTTGTTCGCGCCTTTGACGGCGGAAAAATCATCTTGAGGATTGACGATACGGACACTGAGCGATCCACCCAAGCCTATGAAGACGGAATTAAGGAAGATTTGACCTGGCTCGGCCTGACCTGGGACAGTACATTTAATCAATCCAAGCGTTTTGATATTTATGACGAGGCTGCGGATAAACTCCGCGATATGGGTCTGCTTTATGCATGTTATGAAACATCCGAAGAATTGGATCGTCAAAGAAAGCTATTGCGTGTTCAAGGCAAGCCACCCGTATATAACCGGGCGGCGCTTGATCTCTCAGATGATGACAAGCAAAAGCTCGAGGATGAGGGTCGCAAGCCCCATTGGCGGTTTAAACTGTCTGGCGAGGTTGTAACCTGGATTGACCTCGTCCGTGGCGAACAACGTATCGATACCAGTTCACTTTCTGACCCTGTTCTCATCCGGGCGGATGGGTCTTATCTCTATACTTTACCGAGCGTGGTCGATGATATTGATGCAGAGATCACTCATGTGGTGCGCGGAGAGGACCATGTGACAAATTCAGGCGCGCAGATCGAAATTTTCCGCGCTCTGTCTGATCACCTGCCAAGCTTTGGGCATACGCCTTTGCTTGTCGGCAAAGATGGCAAAAGCCTGTCCAAGCGCCTGGGTTCACTATCAATGGATCAACTCCGGGACCAAGGGTTAGAACCCATGGCCGTAACCTCACTATTGGGGAAAATCGGGACATCAGATCCGGTCGAAGCCCGCCAGAGCCTGAAACAGTTAATTGAGGAATTTGGGTTTTCAAAAATCGGCCGGGCACCGGCCCGCTTTGACGAGGATGAACTGGCTTTGGTCAATGCGCGCCTTCTTCACGACACACCTTATGCGGACGTCAAAGATCGTCTCGACGCTTGGGGCGTTGGCGGCGGAGAAGATTTCTGGACTTTGATCCGTGCCAATATTGAAAAGCTAAACGATACGGCCAGCTGGTCGACAGCGATCTTCGCGCCTATGGTCGGGCAGATCGAAGATGAAGACGCTGATTTTTGCAAATCAGCGGCGGATCAGCTCCCAGACGATATTTCCGATGAGACTTGGTCAAATTGGACATCGGCCCTCAAGGCAGAGACGGGCCGCAAAGGCAAATCCTTGTTTATGCCGCTCAGACGTGCCCTCACAGGGCGCAATCGTGGTCCTGAAATGGGGGCGATCCTCAAGCTTTTAGGGTCTGAACGCGCTCGCAAACGTCTACGCGGTGAGGCAGGATAAGGTATGATCCGAACGCTGAAGCGACAATGGCTCTGGGTGTTATACGCCCTTTTTGTCGTTATTGCCGTTCTGACCCATTCCGGTGAACCGGTTTTTCAAGCGACCGGACCCTACGCCGTCGGGAAATACGTCGTTTGGGCGCTGTTCTTTGGGTTTTTAGCCTATTCGATTTATTGTTCGACACAGGCCAGTTTCATAAAGAGCCTGCCAAAAATTAATCAGTATATTTGGGCCCGGCAAATCGGGCTTGATTTATATATCAGCGTGTTTCTTTCTCTCGGCCTGATCTATTTCAATTCGGGCTCAATCTGGATCATGCTGGCTTGGATGGTCCCGGTGATCATTTACGCCAATCTGGCTATTCTACTTTATATTGCCTTAAATTACGTTTCGATCATTGCCCAATTTACGGGGTAGGCAGAGCTCACACAGACGTGACTTTCTCAGGGCGAGCGAATTGGCTAGGGCTGATATTTTAAAGAGGGAAATCACCATGGATAAACTACGAAATCCGCTATTCTTTACGCGGCTGGCAATTTTTTACTTTTTACTGCCTTGGGTGCTGATGCGCTTTACCAAGCCGGAAAGCTCAAAAGGAATCGCGTCGAAATATTATAAAATTGCTGAAATGCCGGATGTTTTGAACACAGCTGTAGGTGTGCTTTGGGCCGTATTATTGGTCGCGTTTTTGGTCGGTTTTAAAAAACGGATCAGCTATGGTTTGGTATTGGTTCTGCATACGATCGGGACATTGTTTACACTGCCATATTTGATCATCGGCACGGAAAAAATGAACATTATGTTCTTTGCGGCTATTCCTGTAATCGGGGCGATGTGGTTCCTCTATACACTCCGCGATCACGATACTTTATTGAGCTTGAAATAAGCCCTATTTCTTTTTGAACATGCGCAGGGCGTTTTGCGCCATGCGTTTCCATATCGGATCCAGGATCAGGATTGCCGCGATAACGGCAAGGCCGAAAATCCAATGGGCGCCCGTCACATAAAGCCAGATGAACAATCCGACCATGACAGGATAAAACAGATAAGCCTGGGCAAGCCGCCAGAACGCGGTCAGAACCGCTTTCATGACAATGTCTTCATCATATGGAAACGGTCCAATTTTTCGTCTGCGACCTTAACGGTTTCGAGATAATCCAATTCAAATCCCATAGCCGCAAAGGCTGGCATCGCAAGTTGGCTGGCATGGGTGGTGATCTTTGAACGGCCTGACTGTTTTACCCGTCTTTCAATGCGCTCATATAAAGCGCGAAACACACCATTGCCGCGCGCTTCTGAGAGAATATAAGCGAAATCAACATAGTCATTGTTTTTAAGGGCCATGAACCCCACGATCATCTGATCTTGTTCGGCCACATAGATGGTTTGTTCGCTCAAACGGTCGTTCCATTCTGCGCCTTTTCGCGGCTCAGCCATCCAGGCTTTGCGTTGAGCCTCAGTATAAGGACTTGGGCCTAATCGAACGGCATCATACATAATCCGGCCGAGTCTCGTGTAATCGGTGGATGCAGCCCGTCGGTATAAAATGGGTGAGGGCATTATTCCAACTCGCGCGGCTTAATGAAGTCGATAAGCTGCCACGCGCCCGGGCTCAGCCAATGGCCGTCATTAATGCGATTTAAAACCGTACAGGCTCCGGTCGGGTAATCGACATATTGGTCCGTAAAATAATGGTGTAGCTCCGCCCAGCCCGGATTATGCCCCAGCAGCATGAGCGGTGCAGAAGCCTCGCCGCGCTGATCACAAATCTCGATCACATTGTGAGCACTGGCGTGGTAAAACCCGGAAAGATATTCAATCGCCTGTGCGCCCGGGACCGCCCGGATGAGTAAGAGGGCTGTTTCACGGGTGCGTTTGGAATCAGACGCCCAGATGATATCCGGCGCATGACCTCGGGCGTTAAGGGCCTTGCCGACCGCTTCAGCCGCGCGCTTGCCCCGCGAATTCAGTGGCCTGTCATGATCGGTCAGTGACCCGTCCGCCCAGGAAGATTTGGCATGCCGCATCAAAATAAGTCTATTCAACATGCGGCTATGGTAATCGTCTTTTGTCTCGAAGAACAGGCCATAAAAAAACCGGGCACAAGGCCCGGTTTTGAATTCAAAACAAAAGAGTGATTACTCTTCTTCGCTCTTTTCAGCCGCAGAGGCAGCTTCAACGGCCTCGGCCTCATCATCGCCTTCAACAAGATCATCTGGGACATAATTGTCATCAAACATCTCGGCGGCGATTTCAGCCGCTTCAGCTGCAAGAGCTTCTGCGTCGGCTTTATCAGCGTCCATTTGAGCTGCAATAACGTCTTCGCCGCTGGCTTGACGCTCGGCTTCGTCTTCGGAACGGGCCACATTGACCTGAATGGTCACAGAAACTTCAGGGTGTAATTTGACGGTTACGTCATGCACACCCAAAGCTTTGATCGGCTGTTCCAGCTTGATCATGTTACGCTTAACAGCGTCGCCGACAACTTCGACGATATCGCGAGCACTGACAGAGCCGTAAAGCTGACCGGTATCACCGGCCTTGCGGATGATGATATAGGCTTTGCCGTCGAGATCTTTTCCATCCTCAGCCGCACGATCCCGGTTTTCTGCATTGCGGGCCTCGAGAAATTCGCGTTCAGCTTCGAAACGGGCCAGATTGGCTTTTGTGGCGCGAAGGGCTTTTTGCTGTGGCAACAGGAAGTTACGAGCAAAACCCGGCTTGACCTTTACGACGTCGCCCATAGCGCCAAGATTATCGACGCGTTCTAATAGAATGATTTCCATGGGGCGCTCCTATTTGGTCTCGTAAGGCAGAAGCGCCAGGTAACGGGCACGTTTAATCGCGCGCGCCAGTTCACGTTGCTTCTTGCGTGAAACAGCTGTGATCCGGGACGGAACGATTTTGCCTTTTTCAGACATGTAGCGCCGCAGCATTTTTGGATCTTTATAATCGATCTTCAGTCCGTTCTCGCCAGAGAAAGGGCAAACCTTACGGCGACGTTTGAACGATGTGCGTGACGGCAGATTTTCGATCTTGATAGCGTTTTTCTGAGCCATGATCTTAATCCCTTCTTTCGCGACGCTTGCGCTCTTCACGCTTAGCGAGGATAGGTGACTGATCTTCGTCGAACTCGTCGACGCGGATACTCATATAGCGCAAAATGTCTTCATTGATGCGGTGCTGACGCTCAATCTCGTGGATTGCGGCAGGCGCGGCATTGATTTGAAGCAGATTGTAATGCGCTTTGCGGTTTTTCTTCATGCGATATGCAAGATTACGCAGTCCCCAATATTCGGTACGCTCGACGGTTCCGCCAAGATTTTCGACCTTTTTGGTGACATTTGCGACGATCTCTTCGACCTGGGTCGGAGAAATGTCAGGACGTGAAATAATCACGTGTTCATAGAGTGACATAAATTGTCCTTCATGTTGGTGAATGCGGCGCAAACTGATTTGAAGGTCTAATCAGGTCACGATGGCTCTGAGCAATTTGTCGACCCCATGCCGACAGGGATTACACAGACCGCATCCGTGGATGCGCTCCCATACAGGAAATAAACGGGATTTCAAGCGGTTTTTGAGGTAAAACCTTAGATCTGAGGGCGAATACCCAGTCTGTATTCTGTCAGCATATCGTCGATTTCAGAAGCAGGATCGTCATCCCGGTTTTCAATCGGGACACCATAGTCCGGCTCGACCTCGTCTTCCATACGGGGGTGAATATCAGGGGTCGGGGCAGGGCGCGTTGGCGTCCGGAATTGCTGAGAGACATGTAAAGCCGCCGCGACGTCTTTATAACGTTGGTCAAGCTCATTAAGGTCCTGTTTGGAGCGTAACAATTCGTTTTGTGTCTCGCCGAGTTTTTCGCTTTGATCTCGGATGGTTTTTTCAAGACGCTGACGCTCAAGTTCCTGGGCTGTACGTTCGCGACGCAGGGATGAAACATCGCGTGCGGCGCTTTCCATGATGTTTTCTTTTTGCTTGAGCTTGTCGTTTAAGGCTGCAACCTGGCTTTCAAGAGCGATGATACGGTCATCGCGACTTAGAATATTATACTCATACTGGGTCTTGAAGGTTTTGATCTCTTCGTGAACCGCAACCAATTGATTTTTCATCTGGTTGTTTTGTTTTTCAGATTCACTTAAATTGTACCGTAAATCCGCATTTTCTTCCTGCAGGCGTTCACGGGATTTTCTTTGGTCTTCGCAGTCGATTTTTAACGACTCAATCGATTTTGCCAAGTTAAGCTTCTCGAAATTCGCATCTTGAACGTTCGACGACATTTCGGCGATTTTGTCGCGAAGATTTTTGTTTTCTCGGGACTCGACTTCGAGGTCCGTGCCAGCGCGTTCAAAATCCAGAGTCGTGCGTGCAAGTTTTTCTTCAAATGATTTGACCTGAATTTCCCGGTCATCCAAGGCGCGCGAAGTTTTGGCCAGCTTGGCGTTGGCGACGTCCAGAGCTTCGACGGTTTCGGCGACACGCAATTTGTGTTCTTCAAGATTAGAAAACAGGACAGAATTTCGGTTTTTCAGGGTTTCAACTTCGGATTCTAAAGCCCGTTTGCGGGATTTCAAGCGCCGGTTTTCCGGTTCCAAGCGGTTGAGCAGGGAAAAATCAACCTCTGCGCGTTCTACATAAGACATCAAGCTCTGCACACGTTGTTGCGCACGTTGGTACAAGGCCTCTCCACTTTCAATATCCGAATTGATTCGCGCCACATCAAGCCTCATTTCGCTAAGGTCTACGCGGTGTACTTTGTCTTCATTGCCGCGATGTCTGGATACCTCCAGATCAAGGTCATCCCCTGGATGAGTTACAAATTCGGGTTCTTTGTCCGTAACATCTTCCGCCTTTGCTTCGACTTCGATGTCGGTCTCAAATGACGGTGGAGTGAAAGCGCCCAGGCTTCCAGTCAGAAAGGGCTCATCTTCAAGGTCAGTGATTTCAGATGTGTCCGGTACATCTGCTTCATGAGCCGGAATATTGTGTTCGGGTTCGGCGTTCATTTCCGCCTCGACAGCTTCGGGTTCGAATGTCTCGGTTTCAACATCGTCAATCAGCGAAGATGATTCGTCGAGTACGTCGTCCGCGCGATCGTCGCTAACATTTTGTTTTTCATCAGATTTATCAGATTTTTTCTTAAAAATAGACATAAACAGTTTCCAACCCCAATATGCGTCAGAAAATATCGTTCAATTGGCTTAACGAATGATAAACAAAGGTTTTTTCTGGGTTTATCACGGTTGAATTTTTGGGTTGCCTCTATACTTGAGCCCCATTAGGTTGCGCGCGTTTTTTAATCTGCAGGGCCAATATGACTTTAGCTTTTATTTTTCCCGGTCAAGGGAGCCAATATGTCGGAATGGGGCAAGACCTTGCCGAAAATTTCCCGGTGGCGCGCGCCGTCTTTGAAGAGGTCAATGAGGCCTTGTCTCAAGATTTGTCCAAGATCATGTGGGACGGGCCTGAAGAGGATTTGACTCTGACGTCAAACACGCAACCAGCGCTAATGGCCAACTCGGTCGCTGTCGCGCGTGTCCTGGCGGAAGAATTCGGTATTGAGTTAACAGCTGGAAAATATGTGGCGGGACATTCATTGGGGGAGTATTCGGCTCTGTGCGCGGCTGGGGCGATCAGCCTGTCAGATACCGCAAAGTTACTTCGCATCCGAGGGAACGCCATGCAATCGGCCGTACCGGTCGGAGAAGGGGCCATGGCAGCGCTCCTTGGTGCCAGTATGGAAGATGCTGAGACAGCGGCTGCCAAAGGCGCGGAAATCGGAGTTTGCCAAATCGCCAATGACAATGCCACCGGACAGGTCGTCTTATCGGGGGCAAAAGCTGCCGTCGAAGCCGCCGCCGAAGCGGCCCGTGAAATGGGTGTGCGAAAAGCCGTGATATTGCCTGTCAGTGCGCCGTTTCATTGCGATATGATGCAACCGGCTGCAGATGTCATGGCAGAGGCTCTGGCAGACACTAAAATTCAGGCCCCAATTGTGCCTCTGATTAATAATGTAACCGCCGGTAAAGTCACTGATCCGGATCAAATCAGATCCGATCTTGTTTCTCAGGTTACCGGACGTGTGCGCTGGCGAGAATCGGTCGAGAATATGGCTGGCGAAGGGATCGAGACTTTTGCAGAACTTGGCTGTGGGAAAGTCTTGACGGTCATGCTACGTCGTATTGTTAAAGGCACAAATGGTGTCGCCGTAAATAGCGTAGACGCTATCAAAGCGTTTGCCGAAGATCATAATTAAGAGAGCAGGCTATGTTTGATTTAACAGGGAAACGGGCCCTTATCACCGGTGCTACGGGTGGCTTGGGCGGAGAAATCGCCCGTAAACTGCATGCGCAGGGCGCATCTGTTGCGATATCTGGAACGCGGGCGGAAAAGCTTGAAGCTTTGGCTGCTGAACTTGGCGATCGTGTTGCCGTAACCCCATGCAATCTGTCTGACGCCGCCGCAGTCGATGCGCTTGTGGGCCAAGCTAATGAAGCACTGGGCGGGCCCGTCGAAATATTGGTCTCGAATGCGGGTTTGACACGGGATGGCCTGTTAATGCGGATGAAAGAAGATGATTGGGATTTGGTTTTGAAGGTCAATCTGGAAGCTTATTTCCGCCTCGCCAAATCCTGCCTGCGCGGTATGATGAAAAACCGTTTTGGACGGATCATTGGTATAACATCTGTCGTCGGTGTGACAGGTAATCCGGGCCAAACCAATTACGCCGCCTCGAAAGCGGGCATGATCGGTTTTTCTAAATCACTGGCTCAGGAAGTGGCAAGCCGCGGCGTAACCGTGAACTGTATTGCACCGGGTTTTATCGCTTCGCCGATGACAGATGCACTTAATGAGACACAAAAGGACGCAATTTTGACAAAAATTCCGGCTGGTGATCTTGGCACAGGTGCAGATATTGCCAATGCAACTGTATATTTAGCGAGCGAGGAAGCCGGATATGTGACAGGACAAACCCTGCACGTAAATGGCGGAATGGCGATGATTTAATGCCAAAATAAATGACTTCTTAAGGGTAGTCATTCTGTTTTGGGTGTGTTAACCCCCCGCCGATGAAATAAAAGGGGTTGT
>JAHDDX010000073.1 GCA_020629135.1 Hellea sp. | reverse complement strand
TATACGAAGGTGAGGTGAATTCGCTGGATGAAATGTTGAGCTGGGTAAAGCCTTCGCTTTATAAAACAGAGTATTGGGCTGATCGGTTGTCAGATGCGGCAATACTATCCAGCAGCCGTCCAGACATGGTCAAAAAACAAACCGAGGACAGTGATTTGGCGGAAGGGCTCTATATTAAGCAGGAGTTCGACGGTCAGGTCACCGGTCGCTTTAAATATGTGCGAGCTGATTTCCATCAGGTTATTATGGCATCCGAAGGGCATTGGCATGATCGCCCTATCTTGCCGAACAAGTTGGCGGACGGGGTGGACATATTTGCGGTTCGCCTTGGTCAAAGTGGAGCTTACGATGTCCAAAATAAGCTTTAAAACATTGCTGGCTTTGGTGCCCGATAATGGATCGTCACCTGATTGGAGTGCGATCTGGGCATTATGGCCTGAACAAATGGCGGCCTTGGATGCCTGTCCACAAGACCCAATCCATCATGCAGAAGGCGATGTGGGTCTTCATACTCGCATGGTTGTTGAAGCTTTGATCGGGTTGTCGGAATGGCAAGAATTGGATGCAAATGCTCGAAGCATTCTATTTTGGGCAGCCGTACTCCATGACGTGGGAAAACCCGCAACTACAGAAATTCAAGCTGATGGTCGGATTACGGCGCGTGGTCATGCGCGTGTCAGTACGTTTATGGCCCGTCATTGGCTTTGGGATGCAGGCGTGCCTTTTAACTGGCGCGAAGCTGTCTGTGCGATTGCAGATCAACATCTGGTACCGTTCTGGTTGATGGAAAAAAGTGATCCGCGGCGGGTCGCAATTCAAACAAGTTGGAAAGGCCGAGCGGACTACCTTTGTCTTCATGCCAAGGCAGATACGCTTGGGCGAATTTGCGAAGATCAGCAATCGGTTTTGGACAACATTGAATTAGCGAAGGAAACGTTTTCGGAATACAACTGTCTGGATAAGCCATTTGAATTTGCAAATGCTGGAAGTCGGGTGAGCTTTTTTGAAAAGGAAGACCGAGACCCCTTTTATACCGAGCATGAAGATTATCGTTGTACGGTGATACTCATGTCGGGCCTTCCAGGTTCTGGCAAGGATAGCTGGGTTTCTAAAAACCGTTCGGATATACCCATGATCAGCCTGGACAATATTCGCGACGAGATCGGGGCTCCGGCCAGCGGAAATCAGGGACGGGTTTTACAGGCTGCACGTGAAAAAGCGCGAGAATACCTGAGGGTCGGGCAAGATTTTATTTGGAACGGAACCAACATATCCCGCAATTTGCGAGCTAAACCTTTGGGTTTGTTCCGGGATTACAATGCCAGAACCGAAATCGTTTACATCGAGACCGGTCCGGACAAATTGTTTGCCCAGAACAATAACCGTGAAGATGTTGTGCCCTTAATGGCCATGAAAAAGTTGATTGGTAAATTGGAACCTCCCCAAGACTGGGAGGCTCACCTTATCATTCGAGAAACTAACTAGATTTTGGTTCGGCGCTACGGCGCCGTGCCGCGAACTTTATCAAAATCATAAACATAGCTGCCCGTGGACTGGGCTCACTCTAAAGATAAATGTTGCTATTGGATATAGGCGTTTAGAAATGTAAAAATGATAATGGCGACAACAATAAGAACGCTGCCTATGATTAAAAATTGCAGCCAGCTCGGTAATTTTGAAAATATGTGTTCAATGGCAAACTCAATGATTTCCTCACCTATTTCGCCGGCAATTTTTTCTACAATTCTCATGACAGGTCTCCCTCGGGTTCCCGTTATAAGAAGTTTTCGTTGAAAAAAGCCTGTTGAACAGGGTTAATAATTTCTATTCAAATAGTGCCGTTGACAGATATCGTTCTGCAAAGCTCGGAATGATGGTGACGATGCGTTTGCCTGACATAGCTTTTTGTGAAGCCAGTTTCAGACTGGCGGCAATGGCAGCCCCGGAGGAAATTCCGCAAGGCACGCCGTCTTTTCGCGCGGCCTGTTTGGCTGTTTCGAAAGCCTCGTCATTTTCAATTGTGATAACATCATCAATAATATCGGCGTTCAAAGTGTCCGGGATAAAACCAGCTCCGATACCCTGTATTTTATGAGGGCCTTTTTCGCCTTTGGAAATCATAGGACTGCCGATCGGCTCAACGGCTATAATTTTCAATTCAGGATTTTTCTCTTTCAAAAATGCGCCAGCCCCGGACAAGGTTCCACCAGTGCCCACACCGGAGACGAAATAATCGACTTGGCCGTTTGTATCGTTCCAGATTTCCGGCCCGGTCGTTTTGTAATGGATGGCCGGATTGGCGGGATTGACAAATTGACCGGCCTGAACGGCACCAGGTGTATTGGCTTCGATTTCGTTAGCTTTGGCAATAGCGGCGGGGATGCCGCCTGCGGCCTCGGTGAGAACTAATTCGGCACCGAGCAGCTTCATCATTTTACGGCGTTCGATCGACATTTGTTCAGGCATGACCAAAATGGCCTTATAGCCCTTGGCGGCGGCGGCAAAAGCCAGGCCAATCCCGGTATTGCCTGATGTCGGTTCAACAATCGTTCCGCCGGATTTTAGCCGTCCGGATTTTTCCAGATCCTCGACCATGGCAATCCCGATCCGGTCTTTGACTGATGCGATGGGATTGAAAAATTCGAGTTTGTAACACAAATCGGCCGCGTGTCCGGCCGTCATATTGGGTAAGCGGATCAGGGGCGTATTACCCATCGTGTCCAAAATGGAATCGTAAATCCGTCCGTGAATTAACTTGCTCATGACGTCCCGGTACTGCCAAACCCGCCAGCACCGCGGGCGGTGTCGGAAAGCTCGGTAACGAGTTCAAAGGTGGGTTGGGTGATCGGCGCGATAACCATTTGCGCGACACGTTCACCGCGTTCGATCGTAAAAGCGTAACTCCCATGATTGATCAAAAGCACTTTTACTTCGCCCCGGTAATCGGCGTCGATGGTGCCGGGTGTGTTGAGTACCGTTATACCGTGCTTGTAGGCCAGGCCTGAGCGCGGGCGGATCTGCGCTTCATATCCTGCGGGCAGGGCCATGGCGAGACCGGTCGGTACTAGAATGCGCTCACCCGGGGCGAGTGTGATCGGATCGCTGGTCGGCACAGCGGCGCGCAGATCGGCACCGGCGGCGAGTTCGGTTTCATAAGCGGGTAAGGCCAGTCCCTCAAAATGGGGCAGGGCTTTAAACTCGACGGTTAAGCTCATTGATCTTTGTCCTTTTATTGGCCAAGTTTATGTTCTTGAAGGTTAAAGACCTCCATCACATCCGATAAGGCGGCTGCGTCGCGCTCGCCAAGTTCACGACCAAGATATTTATGCTGGAACACGCCGTCCTTGAAATAAACAGTGAGGAGCGCGCTATCCGGACTGTCAAAATTATTAGACAGGGAGAAAGGAAGGCCCGTCGCAATGACGGGAAAATCGCGTGCGGTCGGAATGACATTCTGGCGTTGGCACAAAACGGCGCGAATGGGATAACCGTCAACATTGTCCAGGTGCGCCTCATCTTCATCATAAATGCTCGACATAAAGTCATCCGCGGGACGGAAGGAGGCAATCTCTGCACCGGTCGGTTCGTCATTTTCTAGAACCGGTTCCATCAGCACGACTTCGCAATTGGCGATATTATCCGCCGTGGCAACTGAAGATAAAACGGCAACAGATAATCCCACGGCGATCACATATCTTTTCATGAAAACTCCTCGGCGATTTTTATAGCCAGACGTCGGGCGGCGTCTTGCTTGGTCAGGCGCGGCCATTCTTCCACGTCATTGGACGTGACCAGGATCATTGCATTATGATCTCCGCCCATAACGTCGCCGGACACGTCATTGGCAACGATCCAGTCGCAGCCTTTCTTGGATAGTTTGGCCTTGGCATGTTTGACCACATCATTGGTTTCGGCCGCAAATCCGATCACCAGGTCAGGGCGGTCCCTGGCCCCTGACAATGTTTTTAAAATATCCGGGTTTTCCGCAAGGGTGAGCGGTGGAATATCAGATTGATCTTTCTTGATTTTCTTGTTCGAAGAGTTGTTCGGTCTCCAATCGGCAACCGCTGCGACGGAAATAAAGACATTGGCAGGCAGGGCCTGTTCACAGGCTGAGAGCATCTCCCGCGCGGTCTCGACTTTCACCAGATCAACCCCTGGCGGCGCGTCAATGGCCACGGGCCCAGATACAAGTGTCACCTTGGCGCCCATTGTCGCCAGCGCGCCAGCAATGGCGTAGCCTTGTTTGCCGGATGAGTGGTTAGAAAGATAGCGTACCGGATCAATCGGTTCGCGGGTCGGTCCGGCGGTTATCAGGACGTGTTTGCCCTTAAGCGGCTTGGGACCGCGTAATCCATCCAGCGTCGTGTCACCTTTGAAGATTTTCTCAACAGCGTCAGCGATTTCTTCGGGTTCAGCCATGCGGCCAAAGCCAAATTCGCCGCAGGCCATTTCCCCTTCATCTGGGCCCAGGAAGAAAGCCCCGTCTTCGGTCAGGGTTTTGACATTGCGCTGGGTCGCTGGATTTTCCCACATGCGCACATTCATGGCAGGCACGTAAAGCGTGCGTTTATCTGTGGCGGATAAAGTCGTCGTCGCGAGGTCATTGGCAATGCCGTGCGCCGCCTTGGCCATCAGATCCGCTGTCGCCGGCGCAACCACCACCAGATCTGCTGAACGGGACAGTTCAATATGGCCCATATCCGCTTCGTCGGTCAGGTCAAATAAATCTGTGTAGACTTTGTCGCCCGAAAGTCCGCCAGCCGAAAGGGCCGTGACAAATTCCGATCCGCCTTTGGTCAGGATGACCCGCGTCGTGATCCCGCGCCGAGCCAGAACCCGGATCAAAAACAGAGACTTATAGGCGGCAATCCCGCCGCCGATTATCAGAAGTACGCGTTTATTCATCAACGCTGACCTAGCCTTTATGTCACTATGGGGCAAGGTCTTGCAAAGCGACAAATACAGACCCAGATATTTAGCAAAACATAGTCGTCCGGCTATGCTATGAACATAAAAGAGGAGAGTGTGATGAGATATCAATTAGCCCAGATCAATATCGCCAAATTTCGGCTGCCACAGGATCATCCGGTCAACCTCGATTTCGTGAATGCCATCGATCAAGTGAATGCAATAGCCGAAGCTCAGGACGGCTTTGTCTGGCGGCTGGTCGGCGAGGGTGACGATGCCCTTGATATTCAAGCTTATGAAGATCCAGACATGGTGATAAATATGTCGGTTTGGCGGGATATGGATGCCTTGGCGGCCTTTGTTTATCGCACGCCGGACCACCGAAATATTATGAGGCGTCGGAAAGAATGGTTTGACCATATTGATACTTATATGGCGCTGTGGTGGGTGCGGGAAGGTCAGTTCCCAACGATTGAGGAGGGTAAAAAACGACTTGAAACTTTGGCAAAAAATGGCCCAACGACCGAGG
This sequence comes from Hellea sp., assembly GCA_020629135.1. Lineage (GTDB taxonomy): Bacteria > Pseudomonadota > Alphaproteobacteria > Caulobacterales > Maricaulaceae > JACOMS01. The sequence continues at coordinate 9,082 of JAHDDX010000073.1, read as the reverse complement.
CATTCACCTTCAAAAATCCGTTCCCGGCACCGGACGAGGATAAGCAAGATCCTATTCTGGATGAATGTGCCTAGCTAAAACTGCGCTGCGGCCAAATCTACACAAGAAAAAGTAAGTGGATGAACTACAAAATGCAAACTGTCTCAGAAACGTCTCGTGCAGAATTCTTAGAAATGCTCCGAAACGGACAAAAAGAGTTTGAGTATTTGGACTTTCAAGGCGTGGAAGCCGTAAGCAATATGAATTTGTCGAGACTGACATTTCGTTATTGTTGGATGTTCTTTAACTTTAAAGAATGCAATCTGCGAAGCACTCAATTTATCTCCTGCAATTTAAAAACGGTGTGTTTCGATAACGTTGATCTGTCGAATGGATTGATAAGCGGTTGTCAAGTTGAAGCAATGAGTCTGGTAAATTCAAATATCGAAGGACTTCGGTTTGAAGGCAATTGGTATCATGGCGGTGAACTAATTCAAGATGACCTGAAATGGTTTGCAAAGCCAATAGGGAAATAGTTTTCAAACAAACTAAAACTGCGCTGCGGCCCAAATCCCGCCCAATGTGACGAGCGCACCGAGGCCTGCCCACGCAAACCCTTTCATAACGGGTCGTTCCGGAGATTGTGGCGAGGCGCTGGGAATTTTGGACAAATCAATATCTCCATCAACCCAGGCTTTGGCGAGGGCCGCGATGTTTTCCGTGGCGTCTGGCAGTTTTTCCAGCGTACGTCGCGCACGGTCCATATTATCGAGGAAATCCCCGAGACGACCCTCAAGGCCCAGCTCACGCTGCATGCTGGCTTTAACCACCGGTTCGGCCGTATTCCACATGTCGAAATCCGGGTCGAGGCGGCGGCAGACACCTTCGGTCTGCATCATGGTTTTTTGCAACATGATCAGTTGCGGTTGCATCTGCATGTCAAAAATCTCGGTGATCTCAAATAGCTGCACCAGGACTTTGCTCATGGACACCTCGGAGGCGGTTTTACCAAAAATGGGCTCGCCGACGGCACGCAGGGCACTGGCGAAATCTTCGACTGTATGATGGGCGGGGACGTAGCCGGCCTCGAAATGGACTTCGGCGATCCGCAGATAATCGCGCAGGATAAAGCCGTATAAAATTTCCGCGTGAAAGCGTTGTTCCTTAGGCGAAAGGCGACCCAAAATACCAAAATCAATCAGGACCAATTCGCCGTCCTCTGTGACGATCATATTACCTTCATGCATGTCCGCGTGAAAGACGCCGTAATCAAAGGAACAGGCGAGAAAAGTCTGCATGACTTTCTTGGCGATATCTTTCGGATCATAGGTCGGGTCGGATAAAATCGTTTCGTCAGACAGGGCTTTGCCGTCGACCCATTCCGTGACCAGAACATCTTTGCCGCCGAGATCCCAGAAAATCTCCGGGACTTTAAAATAGCCGGTCTCGACGGCGGCTTCGGCGACTTCGCTGGCGGCGGCGGCCTCAAGACGCAGATCAAGCTCGAGCATCACCGCGCGTCCGGCGGTTTCAACAAAGACCTTGGGACCGAGGCGTTTTGACTCCGGCACAAAAAACTCGGCCAGTTTGGCCACCATCGCCAGAACATCCATATCCTGTTTCATGGCCTTGCGGATATTGGGACGGAGAATTTTTACGGCAACGGTTTCGCCGGATTTCAGGGTCGCTTTGTGGACCTGCGCTACCGAGGCTGCGGCAATGGGTTCGGACAAGGTCGCGAGCTTTTCGTTCCACGGTGCGCCCCATTCCTTGGCGAGCATTTCCTCGGCGGTTTTCATGGGAAAGGCGGGGACTTTATCCTTCAGACGCGACAAACCTTTGATAAAAACGGGGTCGAGCATATCGCCCCGAGTAGAAAGGATCTGACCAAATTTGATATAGGCCGGGCCGAGCTTCTCCAAGGCATTGGCAAAACGCTCGCCAGGATTCTGAGCCCGTCCGCGTATGGCCAGAATGCGCGACAACCCGCCAAACAGGCGCACGAACCACGGCACCTGGGCGGCATATTCCGCCGGAACCAGCGCGTCATGACGCACCAGGACCCAACCCGTGCGTAACATACGAAAAAATGTGGCAATCATAGACAGCATCAGCTCGGTCTATACCGCCAAATCCTTATGAAATATATGACCTTTTTGACGCGCTATGCGTGTTGGCGTTCATGAGCGAGCAGCCATTCTTTTTTATCAAGCCCGCCCGCATAACCGCCGAGATTGCCGCATTTATTGATGACGCGGTGGCAGGGTATGATCAGAGCCAGACCGTTACTGGCGTTGGATCCCGCGACAGCGCGGACGGCTTTTTCATTTCCTATAGAAGCTGCAAGCTCGGCGTAAGACCGTGTTTGGCCATAGGGAATGTCAATCAACGCCTGCCAGACAGATTGTTGAAAGTCTGTTCCGGTCATTTTCAATGGCGTTTTGAATTGAGTGATGTCTCCGTGGAAATAATCGATTAGCTCGTCTCGTATTTGTTCCGTTATTTCGGTGCGACCAGGCAGGATAGGGCGCTTATGCTGTTTGGACAGGCGTTCAAACTGGCGCTGAATATTTTTGCGCACAGTGAATTCCAAGAGATAGAGATGGCTGTCATCGCAAATGACAATGATTGGGCCGAGAGGACTGTCGAGCCATTCAACAAGCAAGGGTTCGGCCTTGGACTTTTTAGGCGCCGTGCCGAAGGTTTTAGCAAAGGCGGTGCGAAATCCGCTCGGGCTGTCAAATCCGGCGGTTAACTGAGCATCGATCACTTTGTCTCCTTCTCCAAGCTGAGTAGCGGCCCGTGCCAGATTGCGGTTTCTGACATATTGAGAAAAGGTCATGCCAAACCGGGATTTAAACTGTCGTCGGGCGGTAGATGGATCGATTCCATTTGCGATTAAATCTTTTTCGGACCAGCGTCGGTCTGGATCGGATTCAACCAGGTTAATGAGTTTGCGAATCAAGGGCGAGGTCTGCCCGGGAAAGTTCATCGGATGGCAACGCTTACAGGGGCGATAACCTGCTTTTAAGGCTGCATCTGCGGTTTCGTAAAAGACACAGTTTTCGCGTTTAGGCGTACGGGCGGGACATCCGGGGCGACAGAATATTCCGGTGCTTTTAACCCCCATAAAAAAGGCCATATCATATCGTGTATCCCGGCGGACAAAGACGTCATATTGTTCTTGATCAGATAAAGTCATGATTCGGGTTTAACATAGGGTAAAACAGGCTGTCGCCGAAAATCGGGCATTGTTATTTAAGCCTCAAAACGCTAGGACACTCACTTCATCTGGAGCCTAGCATGACAATTCATTTTCACAAAAACGACCTGCCGGACGGGATCGATTTCGGCAAAAGCGTGGCCGTGGATACGGAAACGCAGGGCCTATCTCTGGTCCGGGATAAATTATGCCTGGTTCAGCTCTCAGATGGACGAGGTGATGCTCATATCGTCCAACCCAATCGCGAGACTTATGACTGCCCGAATTTGAAGGCATTGATGGCAAATCAGGATGTTGAGAAAATTTTTCATTTTGCCCGCTTTGACCTGGCAGTGATCAAACGGGATTTGGGCGTCGATGCGACGCCGGTGTTTTGTACGAAACTTGCTTCGGGCCTGGTGCGCACCTACACGGATCGGCATGGCCTTAAAGACGTCTGCCGGGAACTCATCGGTATTGATATTTCAAAACAACAGCAAAGTTCAGACTGGGCCAGTGACGAATTATCCGATGCGCAATTGGAATATGCGGCGTCTGATGTGCTTTATCTGCATCAGCTCAAAACCATTTTAACGGCCCGCTTGTTTCGTGAAAATCGTTACGACCTCGCAGAAGCCTGTTTCAAATTCCTGCCAGCTCGGGCGGAACTGGATTTGTTAGGTTGGCCTGACATTGATATTTTCTCTCATCACCTTCGCCGCGCGACTTAAATTACAGTCAGGGTCTGAACTTGCCTATCGCACAGACAATTCTTTTAGGTTATAGCGCCTGACATGTCTTCAACGACAACACATAAAGCCAGTGAGGCTCTTGGTCTTTGGGAACCTAAGCGGACATTGACCCTCGAAGCGGCGCGACGGCATTCCCACAGAATTTTGCTGCTGCGACGGATCCTATATGGCTTTGCGGCTTTATTGCTTTTCCTTCTGATCTGGCAATTTGTCAGCCAGGGCACCAAAATTGATATTGAGGATAACCCGGAAGAATCGGTTAAAATGATCAATCCGAGATATACGGGTCGCACCGATGATGGTCTGCCGTTTTATCTTACCTCCTCAGAAGCTATTCGGACGTTGGCAAAGCAGAATGAAGTCGAGCTGATAAACCCTGTCCTTGAGTTTTTCCGCGAGGCGGGTGCGGAAAAGTCAGTGATCATCGCTGATAAAGGCAGTTATGACGATGTCACCAAGGTGTTGAACTTATATACAGCCGTGGACTTAAAGACAGATGATGGCAATCACTGTGTGACAACCCATGCCCGGTTTTTCACCAAAGCGAAAACTATCGAAGGCGACGAACCTATTCATTGCGTCGGCGACTTTGGCGAGGTGAACGGTAATGCTTATGAAATTTTGGAAGACTACCGCGTATTTGTATTTAAAAACGGTATGGATGCCGTATTGGATCAGGATAGTGCCGATAAAATTGATCCAGTTGACGGAGAACAATGATGCGGACTTGTTTATTCTTGTTGATTTCATTCGTGCTGTTTTCCGGTTCGGCACAGGCCCAGTTTAATTTCGGCGGCGATGCGCCCATTCTGATTGATGCAGAAACCGCGACCTATAAAAATAACATCACCATTTTAACCGGCAATGTTGATGTACGTCAGGGGGATGCGCAAATTTTGTCCGACGAAATGAAAATATACAGAGCCCCCAATTCTGACTCGCCCGATTCTGCCATTGGAGTGGTCACCCGTATTGAGGCGACGGGGAATTTTGAATATATAACACCGGATAATCGAGTGACTGGAAATAAAGGTGTTTATGTCCGGCAAAGCGGTAAAATTACAGTGACGGGCGATGTTGCTTTGGTCCAACCCTCCGGCAGCCGGGTTCGTGGGGAAAAACTCACCTATTTTATTGAAACAAAAAGTGCTAAATTCGGGGATGAATGTGTCGGAGAGGGCTGCAATGGACGGGTCACTTTTGACATTAAACAGTAGGATAACACCATGCGTATGAAATCCAGTTTCAAATTAAAAGGTGCATTGGTAGTCGCCGCGGTGTCATGTTTGGCCGCAAATCCGGCTTCCGCGCAATTTGCTCCAAATAGTTCGGCACCAATCAAGGGGTCCGCGGACAATGCTGATTACCGCGCAGACCTAACAGTTCTGTCCGGCCAGGTCGATGTCCGCCAGGCGGATGTGCGTATATTATCTGATGTTATGAAAATCTATAGCCGCGATGGCGGAGTTCAAGGCGGAGCATTTGAAAATGTCAATCGCATCGAAGCGATTGGGAATTTTTATTATATTACACCTGAGCAGGAAGTTAAGGGTGATCAAGGTGTGTATGAGCAGGAGACTGATACATTTACAGTCACCGGCGACGTCATTCTGGTCCAAGGTGAAGACAATGTCGTTACCGGCGAAAAATTGATCTATAACCTGACCAATAATGAAGCCCGTATCGTCGGTACTTGCAAGGGTCGAAAATGTGGATCGAAAGGGCGAGTCAATATTTTGATTAAAAACAATAATACGAATACCGCCGACAGCCAGTCCTGACATGACAAATTCTTCGAACTTAAGCTCAGCGACAAACAGGTCGCAAACCGGCCTGTCCGCCAATAACATAGGCAAGGCCTATCGCGGGCGTGTTGTCGTGAAAGATATTACTTTGACCGTGCAGCGCGGCGAAGTGGTCGCTTTGATGGGGCCGAATGGTGCGGGTAAAACCACTAGTTTCTATATGATCATGGGATTGATCGAAGCCGATGCGGGATCAATTTCATTGGACGGCGAAGATATTACCGAGCTTCCTATGTATCAACGTGCTCGCCTGGGCGTTGGATATCTGCCGCAAGAACAATCTATTTTTCGTGGCCTGTCGGTGGAAGAAAATATTAAAGCCGTGGTTCAACTGGCAGAGAAAGATAGATCAAAATGGGATGATAATGTTGATGCGCTACTGGATGAACTCAACATCACTCATATTAAAAAAAGCCCGGCTATGGCCTTGTCTGGCGGTGAACGTCGACGGGTTGAAATCGCCCGGGCATTGGCTTCCCGGCCCAGCTTTATATTGCTTGATGAGCCATTCACGGGAATTGATCCGATTGCGATTGCGGATATTTCCGAGCTAATTCTCTATCTAAAAGAACGGGGTATCGGAATTTTAATCACGGATCACCGGGTTCGCGAAACGTTAGATATTGTCGATCGGGCCAGCATTCTGTTCCAAGGCGAAGCTTTGTTTGAAGGCACACCTGAAGAAATTCGCGCGAATAAAGATGTGCGCCGGGTCTATCTCGGCGAAAAATACGCATAAAAAAACCCGCCAAGAGGCGGGTTTAATTTTGGTTCTGATCGGATTTACTTTTTCAGCAAATCACGAATTTCAGCGAGAAGCACTTCATTAGCTGGCGGTGCAGCCGGTGCTTCCTCTTCGGCTTTTTTCGCTTTGTTCATACCCTTGATGATCATGAACATAACAAAAGCGACAATCAGGAATGAAATGAAGGCGTTGATAAACATGCCATAATTGATCGCGACTTCTGGCGTTGCCACTGTGCCGTCGGCGTTTAACGTAGCTTCTTTCATCACGTGCTTCAGGTTTGCCATATCGATGCCGCCCATGATCGGGCTAATCATTGGCATAAAAACGTCATTAATGAATGATGATACCACCGTGCCGAACGCGCTGCCCATGACAAAACCAACAGCCATGTCGACGAGATTGCCTTTCATCGCAAACTCTTTAAATTCTGAGACCATTCCCATAATATTCCTCCCAAATAAAAACGTAAAACGCAAAAAATGCGCCCGTGAAGGCAGTTTCCACAGCCTTAAGGCTAGGTCAACCTAAATTATGAAGAGAAATTAACCTCGATAAGAGGCGTTGATCCGGTGTTTGAGCTCTTTGCCGGCTCTAAAAAATGGCACATGTTTTTCCGGCACAGAGACCGATCCACCGGTTCGAGGGTTGCGCCCTGTTCGTGCTTCCCGACGGCGCGTTGAAAATGCACCAAAGCCGCGCAGCTCAACACGGGCACCTTTTTCAAGTGTTTGGGTGACCGATTCAAAAATAACGGCAATAACCCGTTCCACGTCCCGACGCGTCAGGTGGGGGTTCTCCTGATGTAAATAGTCAATCAGTTCAGAGCGTAGCATGGCTCTATAAAGCCGGAAGGACGGGTCTCCGTCAATCTGTTTTTTATTTTGCCATAAAAAAAGCGGCCCAAAGCGGGCCGCCTTCATAATATTATGTGTTTAAGCGACCTAGTTGTCGCTCCCTTTCAACGCGGCGCCTAAGATATCACCAAGAGACGCGCCCGCGTCAACAGAACCATACTGTTCAACGGCTTCTTTCTCTTCAGCGATTTCAAGCGCTTTAATTGACAGATTATACTGACGCTTGGCTTTGTCGGCTTTGATGATCATCGCGTCAACTTTATCTCCAACAGCGAAGCGTTCCGGACGCTGTTCAGAGCGCTCGCGGGAAAGATCAGATTTGCGAATAAAGGCTTTGATTTCATCTTCGTCGCCAAATGTAACATCCAGACCGGCAGACTGAACCGCAGCAACTGTACATGTCACAGTTGTTCCGCGACGGGCGCCTGCTGGGGCTGTGTCTTTTTCCATTTGCTTGACGCCAAGACTGATACGTTCTTTGGCAACATCAACTTCAAGAATTTTGGCTTCGACAACGTCGCCTTTCTTATAGTCTTTTAAGGCTTCTTCACCGGACTTGTCCCAAGACAGATCAGACAGGTGGGCCATGCCATCAATGTCACCTTCCAGGCCGATAAACAGACCAAACTCAGTTACAGAGCGAACTTCGCCCTTGATAACTGTGCCGACTGGATAGCGATCTGTGAAGTTGTCCCAAGGATTGTCCTGAGTCTGCTTGATACCCAGTGAAATACGACGCTTTTCTTCTTCGACTTCCAATACCTCAACGTCAACTTCCTGAGACGTCGAAACGATTTTGCCAGGATGGACGTTTTTCTTAGTCCAGCTCATTTCAGAAACGTGGACAAGGCCTTCAACGCCTTCTTCGAGCTCAATGAAAGCCCCATAATCGGTAATGTTTGTAACAATACCTTTGTGACGTGTGCCAATGGTGTATTTGGCTGTTGCGATCGTCCAAGGATCTTCTTGAAGCTGCTTCATGCCAAGGCTGATGCGCTGTGTTTCAGGGTTGATGCGGATGATCTTGACTTTGACTGTGTCGCCAACGGCCAGAACCTGACTTGGATGCGAAATACGACGCCAGGACATGTCTGTGACGTGTAGCAGGCCGTCAATTCCGCCAAGGTCAACGAACGCACCGTAATCTGTGATATTCTTGACGACACCTTCGCGGACTTCGTCCTCTTGAAGCTGGTTGACCAGTTCGGCGCGCTGTTCGGCGCGGCTTTCTTCAAGGATTGCGCGACGCGATACGACGATATTGCCGCGACCGCGATCCATTTTCAGGATCATGAAGGGTTGCTCCTGGTTCATCAGCGGGGCGACGTCGCGAATTGGACGAATGTCAACCTGTGAACCTGGCAAGAAGGCGTTTAATCCGCCAAGGTCAACAGTAAAGCCGCCTTTAACCCGGCCAACAATGGCACCGGGTACGGGTTCTTCGCCTTCAAAGAATTTGGCCATTTTGACCCATGTTTCTTCGCGGCGGGCTTTATCACGTGACAATACGGCATCGCCAAGGGCGTTTTCGATACGTTCGAGATAGATATCGACTTCATCGCCGACTTTCAGTTCATTATCTCCACCGGGTGTGTAAAATTCTCTTAATGGGACGCGACCTTCTGTTTTAAGGCCGACATCTACTAGGACAGTGTCTTTTTCCAGGCCTGTGACGATGCCTTTGACAACTGAACCTTCTTCCATGCCGTTTGTTTCAAAAGACGCTTCGAGCATGGACGCGA
>JAHDDX010000006.1 GCA_020629135.1 Hellea sp. | reverse complement strand
CTTCCAGCAGATTCACAATTTTTGATCTATCGACAGGCCGAGTTTGCTTACTATGTAAAAAATAACTGGCGGTATGATTTTGATCCGAAAATAATTGATCTTTATGATCTCAATAGTGTCGATAGCACATTCAATTATCTGCGCGAAAGAAAACTAAACTACATTTTTGTTCCGAATTATATGACGGCCACCTTATACAATTCACCTGTCGTCGACCTGATTGGAAATCCAGCATATACGCGAGAGATATATTCTCATTCGGGTTCACGTGTTTTTGAGGTTTATGAAGAGCCTCAAAACTTCAACTGCGATGCAGATCCCTTGCAAAAAGAATGGGTTCAGGGACTTATTGGCGCTCAAGCCACATTCGAACGAGGTGGTAATGGAATTTATGGTCCAGAGAACACCGGCGTAAGATCGAAAAATTTCATGTTATTTCGGGATCAGGGAAACATTTTTAAAGGTCACACAAGCCATCCTCTAGGGGCTGGACCAACGGGAGATGGTAACTTTTTAATGGTGTGGCCCGACGATTACCGAGATCGGATTGCCTTAATGAACGGCTTCGGGCCAATTCATTTAGCTCCCAGTTCCACATTTCCAGCCGGGTCTGTAGATTCGGTTCATCTCAAATTTGATATTTCAGGGGATGGATTTCTTGAAATTTGGCTGTTTGAATATGACGAAATCGGCGCATGGAAATCTCGCCGTTTATGGGATGCGATTCTTCAAGAGGACAATGCTCCAAAAGAAGTTTCTGTGCAGGCTCAGATTTCAAATGAAACCACGTCTTTTCGTTTTATGGTGATGAATGGGGGATCGGCGGCGGGATATGCCAATGTTAAGGGCATAAAAAATTGTCGAATTTCTTCCGATGATACCAATACGAACGATTTAACGACATCTCTAATTCCGGCGAAGTCATGGATCGTCAGCCCGGCCGCAACCCGCGAAGACGATACTTTGTCCGAAGGTGTAAACCTATATATTGGGCAGGATTGTTATTTGCTAAAACTTTTTTGTCGTAGAATTATAAACGATAATGTCGCGAGTAAGTTGCTGGTTCGAGACACGCCGGATGGCGGCGTATCTTTTAGAGTTCCAATTTCATCTGGTTATTCGATTTTTTCTGGAACTCCATCAACATCGCCGCGCACCTGGTGGCAATGTAAACTCGGGCGGCGGGGCTGGTATTTAGAGCGCTCGCCGGCACGTAATGGGCTATTTGAAAGGTTTTTCTTATGGTTCATAAACTCGCAAAAACCAGCTGGCAATAAGGCTTCAGATCTCAATACCGTGTTTTCTGTCGATTTAGTGGCTGCCAAAAACACCCAAATTTACGGAATCGTCACATGGAAAGATTCGAAAAACCGCAAAAATTGTTATTTTGCCGGTGAACAAGTTACGGAAGGCGAATTTTCTAAGATCAGCTGGCCCCTTCCAATTGCACAAGATGCAAGAGATATATCATTTGCCTTGCAAACCGCGCATCAGATAAATGAATTTACAGCGATGGAGCTGAAAAGCGCCAATCTCCACATCGTAGAGACAAACTAGCTTGATGAATAATCGTGAAAATAGAAATCGGTTACTTACCGGTATCAGCCTGCTTGCCCTGTTGCTATTAATTTGGTGGTATTTGAGCGATACTTCCCGTCGTCAAGAATTATTCCTGCAAATCAGTAGCGTTGGGCTTGTTAATTTCGCACTCATTACGATTGGGACGTTTTTCTTTATTTTTTTTCAGGGATTTGTCTTACGCCATTCCGTTCGCCCCTATGGTGTCGACCTAAAATTTTTGGAGCATTTTGGAATCATTATTGTCACTTTTTTTTCCAATTATATTATCCCCTTCCTTGGGTTTGGAATTCGGGGTGTTTATCTCAAAAAAGTTCACAACTTGAGCTATAAAAATTTTAGCCAAAGCCTAATTGCTGTCCTGATAGTCGAATGGACAATATTTGCACTTATCGCCATCGGGGCGTGTTTCTGGCTGGCTGTAAATGGCAACTATGTAAGCCCTTTAATTGCGCTTCTAATGCTGGGAATTATATCCGGGTTTGTTTTTGTTATGTTGATACGGCCCTCTTGGATTCCGTCCGGGCTCCCCTTGGCAGGATTTGTAAAATCAATATTGGAAGACTGGCAGTCTTACACTCAGAACAGGCGCGCATTTCTATTCATTGGTATTTATACTTTTTTGGAAGCTCTCGGGTTTGTCTTCGCGTTTGTAATAGCCTACAAAGTACTGTTTCCCCAGGTTCCCGTCGCCGCCAGCATAGTGGCGTCCAGCCTTTCAGACTTAGCGTTAATAATAAGAATTCTTCCGGCATCTGCTGGCAGTCTGGAAGGGGCGCTTCATCTGGCCATGTCCCCTTATGACTTGAGTTTCGGCGACAACCTGTCAGTCGCCCTGATAACACGGGCTGCTCTCGCCATTATATTTTTACCCCTTGGCCCAATATTCTTTTGGTGGCTCGTGGTAAAAAACCGACTTAAAAGTGGTGAGCCTTCCTAAAAAGTTACTGTCTGTGTAAAAATTCTTTTTGTGAAACTTATTCATTTTGCAGTCATCGCCTTTCTCTGTATAAAAGGATATGCGCCACCCTATATGGTTTAGTACAGGATTCTTGCTATAATATGATGCCCTCAATGCGATATCTTTTTAAATTCATTTTTGTTCCAACGGCCATTCTAATGTCCTCTTGCTCAAGCGATAAGACTCGGATCGACGAAGAACCCGGCGAGATTGGCGCGATAGTAAATGAAAAGGAAGAGATCGAAAGTTTTTCAGAAATTTCCTATGAAGACGCCGTCATCGGGACCTCTTTTGGAAATTGGCTCAATAGAGCCTATGCGGTTGGGCTGGATATTGAAAAAAAATCAAACGAAGTGGCGTTGAGGTTTTTAACGAATGGCGATTTGACCTATGTTGTCCAAAACTTTCAACCAGAAAGCCATGAAACGTTCAAGTTTTCTATAAACCTTAAATCATTGGATTCTTTGGAGCCTCAGATTCGGCTAATGCTGGCCAGAGACTGTACGACCTCAAAAGAAGAATATTCTATTGAAGCCTACAACCTGACTTCCCAAGAGAAAACTTATTCCGTTTCGCACACATTTGAAAACTCACACCCTTGTATGAAAGTCGTTTTTCAGGTTCTTAATGCGACACCTGATGATCAGTTTTCAATCCTTCTTGCGGCACCAAAAATAGAAAAATTACCTTAATTTTTTTACACCGCTCCGATATTACCTGATATAAGGCCTTCTCTTATTGGCTAAACCCCCTCCCCACAAAGGACAGGCTGTGAATCGCACACTCATTGTATCGCTAATTGCCTTGGTTGCGGCGTCTTGCGGTGAAGCCCCTGTCGAACAAGACGTCAACCCCCAGGCCTCTCCCATTGATTTTTCGGCCGCTCATAAAAGCTCTGAATATTATACGGGTGCGACCCCGTTGGGATCGGTGAGTGACAATAATACACTCAGCGAAGCTGTTCGATCAGACGATGCTTTTTGGGCCTACCATTCAAGCGATAAAGTGGAAGGATCTGAGCTGTGCCAGAACATTAAAGGTCATATTTTAAACGGCACCATAAACGATTTCCCCCTGAGTGCTCAGGCAGTCCAAGAGCCGACAGACCCTAATTGTCTTTATTTGCTCTCTAATTGGCTATTTTCAAATGCATTTTCAAATGCATTTTCAGATTCTGACGCCATTCAGTTTGCCAGATCAGCCGCGCTCAAAGGCAGTTTAGAGGCCCGATTATTTATTCATGATTTATATCGCAAACAGGTTTTTTTGAACCCTGGTGAGCTTACAGGCTCAGAGTTCGCCGATTTCAACAATTTAAATTTACCACCAACCCTAAACGATTATTTTAACCTGGCCAACACACCTATTCCAGACGGTCTTTTGCTCAATATTGATACGACACCAGACGCGAACGACCTTCCTCATAGGTCGGCCCTCAAAGCATATGCATCAAGAGCACAAAAAAATTCCGCAAATGAGTTCGCAAATTTACGGGCTTCCGCTCAAAATGGAAACCATGCCGCCCAATATGAGCTGGCCCGGCTTCTTACAGTCCAGAATCAGAAATTAACGCCGGAATCCATTTATTGGTACCGGGCCGCAAGCTTTCAGGGCTCTCCGCATGCTTCAATCAGTTTGGGCGCTTATTTGCTGAGGGCTTATGGGCGCGGCAAGACGGTCGAAGCGCCCGAAGGTCAATTGTCAGGAAATGAGTTGCTCGATGCTGCGCTTGGCGCCTACTCTTACGCGTCAATTTTGGGTTCTGATGCCGCGTCTGCAACCCTTTTAACCCTGATTAACGACTATAATTTTCCCACCAATCCAACACAATCCGAAGCGATAACAATTACAGATGAACTAAAAAAGTTTTTGGTAAATGTACAACCGACTGGAGCCTTGTCTCAGAATCTATACCCGGAAATGAGCTTTGCATGGCGTTCTCGAACGGGAACTGAAATACTAACGAGCGGCATTTCGCATCACATTGTGAAATCCGGGAAGAAAATTGACGTAAACCTGCTTGTTTCTTCCGAAAAAAATCAGCGACCATTTCTTCTAGACCGGGTAGAAATTTGGGACACAGGTCCAATTCCGTCGCTTGCCAAATCCATCAATCTATCTGGACAAAACTCCTTAATTCTACCTGTAGTTTGCACGCAATGGTACGGCGAGAAAACTTGCCCCAAATCAAATAATCCAACCATATCCACCAAAGGACTAAGCCCTGGGGCCTACCTCATAAGATATGTTGAAAAAGGAGGCGCTCAGTTTAGCCCGGCGCTACTTCAAATTACGGGTCCACCCCGACGCGCGAGTGAAGAAAACTCGATAGCAGTCATACACCCTGATTATACCTGGCAGGCTTATAATACTTTTGGGGGCGGGTCTATTTATGTTTCTCCGCTTTCCAATGGGGTCTACGCTGCAAATTTAGACCGACCGCTGAATAGCAGCCTGGGTAAATCAGAACATAACTTCAGATCCAGCCTTGCCGTGGCAAATTATTTGAAAGAGAGCGGCTATAATACAGTCAATCTCTTGCAGTCAGAAATTGGCCGCGACCCCGCAAAGCTAAACGGGTTCAATAATGTGGTCGTGATTGGGCACGATGAATATTGGGATGATAATATTCGTTCGGCCTATATCGGTCATATTGAAGATGGCGGTCGACTTATGTTTATGTCGGGAAATACGGGATGGTATCGCGTGGTCCGTAAAGGGAAGATGATTGCCATCAATAAATCGGATGGCGCCAACCCTGCAATCGATAACCCGGCTTTAAACAAGGTTGATCTCACAGATACCGGTTTGTATTTGCGTCGACGCGAGCCTAATGATGAACGAATCGCGACACTTACGGGATCTACATATGAAAGTGGCGGATATGCTGTACGATATTATCTGGACAGAGATAAAATGGTGCAGCACCAAATTCCGGTTTCGATCTATAACGATAGTGACATGGCTTATACTCTAAATGCCAATCATCCTATTTTTACGAACATAGAAATTGGACCGATGGATACATTTTGCAAAAATTCAGCCTTTATTGACGCAGAATTAGATGGATCGCCACTCATTGGGCCTCATTTCATTCCAAATTCCCAATGGCTTTCCTATGCCAATCCAAATAGGAGCATGATAGCAGCCTCTTATATGTTTAATCCAAATTATTCGGCTATGAATGGTCGACCATTTGCAGGAATTTTGCATTTTTCGGGATTAATATCAGAGGCGCCATATGGTGATAATGGGGGCGGCGTGTTCACAATTGGCAGTATGGGCGCCTATAGGCTGGTTGGGCCCGTTAATCCGCAGTGTCAGCAAATTGTCTCAAATATGTTCCAATATTTTACCGGTTCGGATTTTCTTAATTCATTGCCCAAAACCTCAGATAAAGCGCCAAAGGAACAGCAAAAATGATCGGTCAAAGCGGCACAAATACCTTTGAAGAAACAGCCTGGCGGCGAACGCCAGTCTCATTGGCGACAACAGCCCTTTTGGCTCTGTTAATTCTAATATTGTTTTCAAGTAATGATGTTTATCGGTTTTTGCATAAATCGATGAAAAGCCCCCTGACATCTTATCCGCATCACGCCATGAGTGTGTCGCTAAGACAATCCCAGCCTGTCAAGCAGAGAGACATTTTTATCGTTGGCGATCATAAATTTCGAAAAATGGCAAAAAGCTTGTCCAAGGGATCAGAAAAAGTCGGGTATTGTGCCACCCCGACCAAAGCGCTCAATGAGGTTCATGCCTGCTTGCTTCGGATGTCTCAGTTAAAAGTAGACACACCAGTTTTTGTCCAATTTGACCAGACCGGATGGTATAGCGACGCAAATTCTAAAAGATTAGCATTTTCATATAAACTGGACCCAAAATCGAAACCTAAAAACAAAACCATTATAAATTTGGAGCAAACGCGTCAGACTTTTTTCCTGCTTCAAACATCTATTAACGGTATGTTGCTGGGCTTATTTGGCAGCCATCACGAATTGCCAGAAAATTTTTCGATTGAAGCCGCACCATCTGGCTGGAGCCTCGTCCAGACCTATTTTAGCTCTGAAAATGATAAATTATGTGTCATTGCCCCAAATGCGCCTGTAGACGCCTTTATCAGCAAAAGTATGAAAACTTGCGAGATCGGCGCATTTGAAGACGTTTTGACCCAGCTTGCAAATTCCACTGAAAAATAAAATCGATGTTTACTCAACCACAAACCGTCCTGTTATTTTTATTCTTGGCCGCCCCTGTTTACTGGCTGATTCCTCCAAGTGCCGTTCAGATACGCCGATTTTGGCTCATCTTTATTTCTTTGGGGCTCATAGCATTTGAGTCTGTCCTCGCGGCGGCGGCCTGTATTGGCATTACAATCTGGGTGGCGGTTTCCGAAGTCGCACTTGTCTGGGTACGAACCCATCACGGATCCTCAAAATTATTGAAAAGATTAGCGTTCTGGGGAAGCCTTACCATACTTGTTCTTCCCCTATTTTGGCTCGACCTCAAAAAAGAACCGATTGCAGTTTTAGGGCTTTCATACGTTATTATGAAATCCTCCAGCGTTCTCATAGATGCGGCCTCTAGCGGCAAACGCGCTGGTTTGGGCACGATTTTACTCTTGAATTCTTTTTTCCCGATTTTTTCTTCTGGGCCAATTGAAGATAGAAATACGTTTAGCGATACCGTCATGCAGGCCAATCCCAATTTGTCAAATATCGGTTTTGGCATCAGCCGGATGTTAGAAGGCTTTATACTTTCATTTTATGTTGGGCAGAACATATTACTTAACGTCTTGGCTGCCTATACCGAAAACGGCGTGATCAACCCGGAAATTAACGGCATAAGTGTTCTCGGAATTATTCTCCTGAAATTCCTCTATCTTTATATCAATTTCACAGGATATACGAGCTTTGCCATTGGCTTAGCCGCATTTTTCGGGATTCGAATTCGAGAAAACTTTCGTTATCCTTTTTTAGCCCGCACGCCGGAAGAGTTTTGGAATCGTTGGCACATATCCCTTGGGCAGTTCCTAAGTAAATATCTCTACTTTAGAATGGTCGTTTCTCTGAAAAGACCTTACATCGCTTTATTCCTCGCATTCGTTATAGTCGGTCTTTGGCACTCTGTCGGAATTCAATACCTGTTATGGGGCGTCGGCCATGGCGGTTTCCTGATAATATTCTTGTTGCTCAAGCGACGTTTTGCTAAAAGGTTTACCTCACTACCCTTGGCCCTTAAAATCGGGATCGGTGTTATTGGATGGGCAATCACGATGATTTGGGTGTCCTTTCTTTCGTTCATGGCAAATGCCCCCGACATGGATACCGTGTTTCAAACATTGTTTAGGATTTTCTAATGGCAGACGAGTTAAAACAAACTTCTCCAATGACCGCAAAGAGCATTCTTTCCGCTACTTTACGATTTGCCACAATACTCATCGTCGCCGTGATGATCGTCTATTTCATCAGCCATTTTCCGTTTGGGCGAGTTGAATATGTATATCAAGGATACTGATAAGAGGTGCACCTAAGATGACTGATATAATAGTAGACTTTCCCGAAAACTGGACAAATTTTGATGCCGCAAAGAAAGATGTGGCAGAGCAAATATATTATGTGTCTGAAAAAATCTCCAATTTTGAATTTGAAAATAAGGGATTACGTTTGCTTTTTTCAACCCCGCTCAGCGAAGGAGAAGCTGACGCCATTAACGACTCTGCCAGTCAATTGATGCAAAAATGCTCGGATGCGAGCGCAAAAACCAAAGATGAAGTCCTTGAAGAATATACAGGTACAGTAACGGGACCTGACGATCCGCTGGCCGAGCTGCTTAAAAGCGGACAACTTCACTTTAACTCTGATGGCATTCCTTCATTTGAGGGCGACCTATTTTCCCTGCTCAAAGGGCTTGATCAATTATTTTTGGATTATGCCCTTGAAATTGGATGTACTGAGCAGGGTTATCCAACAACCGTACCTACCCTCAGCCTTCTCAATAACGGCTATTTAAAGTCGTTTCCGCAACATGCCATTTTAGCTGGCACAATTCACCAGGATTTTGAAAGCCTGACGGCGATTGCATCTTCACCTGAGGATTATTCGGGCGTCAAAGATGTAGATTCGCTGATCTCAAATCACAATCAGGTCTTGTGTCCAACAGTTTGCTATCATTGTTTTGAACGCGCTAAAGCCAGCACTTTAAAGCCTAATCAAAGCCTGATTACCGCTATTGGAAAATGTCATCGGCATGAGGGGAAAAACACGCAAGGCCTAACGAGATTAAAAACATACACAATGCGTGAGATTATTTACTTTGGAGATAAAGACTTTGTTCGAAAGTGGCAGTTAGAAATATTAGAAAAATGCAAATCCCTTCTTAGGGAATTTGACATGACACATCGAATAGCAGCGGCTTCTGATCCGTTTTTTGCGACTTCCGCGTCAAATAAAAAAGACTTCCAGCGATTATTCCGTCTGAAATACGAGCTTCAAGCCTTTATACCGCAAGAAGATAAATGGATATCGGTTGCCAGCTTCAATAATCATCAACAAACTTTGGTGCAGGCCTATAACATTGAGCAAGCTGAAGTTTCGGATGGTCATTCCGGCTGCTTCGGCGTCGGTTATGAAAGATTGGCCTACGCCCTTATTGCTCAAAAAGGTATTTCACCAAGCAATTGGCCCGACCAGATACCATTAGAAGCGTCGAAATTCACACAAGCAATTTAAGTTCGAATATGTCCAATCCTTTAAGAATTGCGGGTATAATACTATTTGTCTCCCTTGTGGCTTTTTTGATTAAAGCGACGGATCGTCCCGCCTATCGATATAGCAAATATCCCTGTCAGTTTGACATGATTTATGGGCAAAAAGGACCTGTGGATCTTGTCGTCATAGGTTCGTCACGTTCGTTACAGGGTGTAGATGCCGAAATTTTGTCAAACGAGTTGGGCGGCACTACGGTTTACAATTTGGCCAAAAATTGGCGCGGGCAAGGTATAAATTATGCCTTGTTACGGGACGTAATTTCGCGCCGAGAGGTCGACACAATACTTGTGGAAGCCAACCTCCCGGAAGGCGGAACATATCACGCGCATTTCTTCGTGGTTGGAAAAATATCCGACTGGATAAAGAGCTACCGATTTCGATCTGCCGGCGAATTTGATTTTGATATTTTGAGCGTAAGTTCCAAAAAAATCATTGAGCGCATAACAGAACAATTCAGTCTCATTTTGTCAGGTAAAATGGGCGATCTTGCAATCTCCGACGCTCCATCTCCGGCAACAACCGGATATTGCCGTACCCGAGAGGAACGTATTCGGCGGGGCTATCTTGACCAGCAAGAAGCGCGTTACCATCAATATTATGTCGATCAAAAGTGGTCTTGGGACCTGGACTCTGAAGCCGCTCGGCATGATTTTGGGTTCTTTAAAGAAATGGTTGATTTCGCTTCCGAAAATAATGTCAAACTCTATTTTTATCATATAAATCAGGCCTATTATAAAACGCTGGATCCCGAATTTAGTTCGGTTTTTCAGACCAAAGTCGGCGCGCAACTATTTATTCCTGGCGAAGACTTGACACGAGAAATCGAAAATATAGATGGATACGCTGATACAACCCATATGACGGCAATTGGTCGAGAAAAATACACACATTGGCTGGCACAATCCTTGAAATCTGCTCGATAAGGGCCATGTTGCCGTGACAGGAGATCTTTGAAAATGATTGATAAAATTCAAAACGCGTTTGTTTCTGTTTTTGGCGAAGAAATTCGCGATGAAATTACCAGCGACGCGACAATGGATTCAGTAGCGGCCTGGGATTCACTTTCTTTTATTAACGTTATGCTCGCGGTTGAAAGTGAGTTCGGAGTCAGTATTGAGCCAGATGATGCCTTTGAAATGACTTCCGTCGAAGGCATATTAGGCGTCATTTCCAGGAAATCATCTTGACTGAAAAACAGCCCCTTATTTTTTTTGGCGCAGGCGCAGGTCGCTGCGGATCGATGTATCTGTCTAATTTATTGAATGCAGAAGAAGGCCTGCTTACCTTGCATGAGGGAAAAATACGCGAGCGGGAAGAATCCCTGGAGCAGTGGATTCCATTTTTAACACTTGAAAATTATCAGGCATATGCAAAACCGGAACTCGCTCAGGGCATTTTTCAAAGCAAACGCAAAAATGTTTATGATATTTGCGAGAAGGAAAAGTTAAAAGGGTTTGGCGATATCGCCTATAATAATTCACCTTTTGTGTCGGTGATTCCCAAGGTTTTTCCCGAAGCCCGCCTTATTGTTCTTGTTCGCGACGGCCGAAATTTTGTCAGATCCGTTTATACATCTGACCGCCCTGACCCGACACCCGTGGGCTGGCTTGATGCGACGACCGAGTTAACAGATTTAGAGCGCTATATCGCTATGGGGCGTCTACGCCCGCTAAAAGGCAGCGCGAGTTTTGAAGAATGGAAAAACTATTCGCCTATTGAGAAAAATGCCTGGCTATGGGCAGAAACCTATCGAACCGTATTAAAAGGCGTAGCAAATAGCTGGTCAAATGATCAGGTGTTATTCGTTAAGTCAGAGACTTTCTTTTCTGAAACGGAACAATGTTATGATGAAATTCGGGATTTTTTAGGAATTGACTGGCCAAAAACCGATAAAGTTGAAGCCCTTTTGAAAGATAGAATTAACGGACGCAAAAGTAACAAAAGCTATATACTGCCCAGCCATGGTGATTGGGATCAAACTGCGTTGGACGAATTTTGGCGTCAGTCCAAAGACATGATGGATTATTTCGGTTACAGTTAATTTATATCATCGCCGACCTGAGCTGTTTGCGCTGTTTTATATTCTGCCACAACATCCTCATAAAGGCCAAATGCCTTAACCTCACCAGAATCAAGCCATAGCGCTTTATTGCAATACAAGTCCAAAATATCCGTTGCGTGCGACGCAATAACAGTAATTCCATTCGGGTTTTTGAAAAAGTTCGACTGCGCGGCAACGCGTTGCAAATAATGTATATCACTTGTCGTGATCACCTCATCAATCAGCATTATATCGGGGTTGGCAATAAGGGCCATGGCGAACCCTAACCGCGATTTCATGCCTTCCGAGTACATAGAAACAGGTAAATCAATAGAGTCCCCAAGCTCACATATTTCAATAATATTGTTAAGTTGAGCTGATAAATATTGATTGGAAATACCTCTTAGCACTGATGCATAATAAATATTTTCTCGCCCCGTTTCCAAATCGCTTAATGATACAGAGCTGGAAAACAATGTCGCTATTGTACCTTCGCATGCAACCTGGCCTCCCGTCGGCTCGTAAATCCTCGCCAATGTTCTCAGTAATGTCGTTTTCCCGGACCCGTTCGGGCCGATAAGCGCAACATTGTCACCTGGATTACAGGTGAGATTTACATTCTTTAGCGCCGCGATATGGGGCGTCTTATTAATATAGACGATGTCCCCACCGACTGTGCCGCCACGTGAAATAAACTTCCGCTTTAACCTCGTTCGGCTAAGCGGAAACAAAATAGACAGATTTTCAGCAAAGATGTGCGCCATTACACCCACATCGGTATTGTACGTCTAAACTTTGCAAACATCCATATAGATCCGAAGCATGCAATCGCAATAGCCGTAAAAACAACCACATAGTTTAAGGTAGACGGAACGGAACCCAGCAAAGGCTGTCGAACTACATCAACAAAGTGGCTTATGGGATTAATTTGAGCCGCAACTTTCTTTAAGGCACCCCCGTTATCCGGATACCAGAGGATTGGAGTAACAAAAAGTCCAAGGCGCATAATCGCTAGCATGGCAAATCTAAAATCTCCCCACCTCAACCCGATTAATGCAAACAATAATGATGTAAATACACCCATGATTACACAAAGGACAATACCCGGAATTGCCCAAAGGGCGGTGAGGGAAAGTGTGTGTTGCGCCCAAACCATAGCGACAGCCACAACGATGGATTGAAATAACAATTGAATACCAGAAAATCCGATATGCCTCAAAATATAGGCAAAATAAGGGTTTGGGTGTGAATGAATAATAATGCGGTGTTTTATGAAAATTTCACTGCTATCCGTCGCAATGACGGTAATAAAATTGTAAAGAACAATACCGGCGGCAACATAAACCACATATTCTTTAACGGGCGCAATAATGCCGCCAAAAACAAAAACAATGGCAATCGTCCAAAGCGCGGCTTGGATGGTCATCCAGAGCGGGCCAATAAATGATCTTTCAAACAAAACTCTGACGTCCCGCCACGCCAATTTGAGCCATAGATCCGACCTTGCGAATGACTGACAAAAGTCACGCCCACACAGCAAGAGCTCACTGAAAAGTGTCGGAACAAATAAATTTGAAGCAAATTTTTCGGTCACATCCTCAATCCGCAGCAACAGCTGGACGGTTATCCTATTATTTCAAGTCTCGATTGTCTTGCATGTCAAACAGCATACCAAAAAACATACATTGCAGCCCTGTCGCTAACATGAAAAACATGCTGATTGTGCTGATTAGTGGCGCTGAGCCTGTCGCAATAAGAACCCAAACACATCGAAGCAAAAACAGAACGCCGACAAGCAAAAGAAGCAAGCCCAATAAATAGAACAAAACCAAAGGATGAAAATCACGAATTACATATTTGACTTTCATTCGCCAGAAAAATCCTTTGACGAGAATATTGCTGATTGTGAAAATAACCTTTCTGACTTTAATTCCGCTTTTTTCCCCGACATTGTAGACCGGCTCTGTCGGAACATCCCGGACTTTAAAATTGTGCACATTTAACTTGATCAACAGATCATTTGGTTGGCCATAACGTTTATACATTTTTTGCCAGTCGATAGCATGAAGCACGGATTTATCGGCAACAGTATATCCAGTTTGAGAATCGGATACATGCCAGTAGCCCGAAGAAATTTTTGTCAATAAAGAAAGAACAGAGTTTCCGAAAAATCGGACAAAAGGCACCTTATCAATTGATCGATTGACAATCAGTCGGTTAGCCTTGGAATAATTGACACCGTCGTCAACGACCGGGTCAAGTAAGGCAGGTAAGTCTTTTGGGTCCATTTGCCCGTCTCCCGCCATAACAACGGCCATATCAATGTCATTGTCACGAGACCATTCATATCCGCTTGCGATCGCTCCGCCCACACCCTGATTGACCTGATGTTCTATGAGTACGACGCGTTTGTCAGATTTCTGCAATTTTTTAACGACTTTTACCGTTTCGTCTTTGGACTTATCATCAACAATAACAATAAAATCAACGATTTCAGGCATTGTCTCAACCACAGTGCCAATTTGAGTTTCTTCATTGAAACAAGGAATTACCGCCGATACAGTCTTATTTTTATACATTGTTAGCCCTCAAAAAATGTCATTGGCGCCATAGAGTTTATGAGGCATATGGTCAACAATATTTATCCGCACGGGATCGTATTCTACACCGCAACCAGTATGATACTTGTCGGTTTTTTAAAGAAAACAGGAACAGGTTTTGAACCCAATAACCACTACGCCGACACAACAACGTCATTTCCGCGTCCCATTTTCCGGGGACATTCAGGGTTTGAGGGCGCTTGCCGTTTTGCTCGTGGTATTTTTTCATGCCGGATACGGAAATGTAAATGGCGGTTTTGTAGGGGTAGATGTTTTTTTTGTGATCTCCGGGTACTTGATCGGCGGTATATTGTTTGACTCCGTCTACACGTCCACGCCCCAGAACAGATATAAAGCGCTCGTCACCTTTTGGGCTCGTCGTGTTCGGCGATTATTGCCTCAGGCCTTGTTGGTAATTTTGGTTACGTATTTTCTCGCGATTATGTATACGCCTGTTGATTTTCTCGAAGACGTTAAAAAAGACGCATTGGCCTCACTTTTTTATGTCGCAAATTATGCTTTTTCCTTTAGCGCCCAAGATTATTTTATGCTGGATCGGCCTCAGAGCCCATTTCTGCACTTTTGGTCACTAAGCATTGAAGAGCAGTTTTACATTGGTTTTCCAATAATACTCTTAGGTTTTTCATTCCTCCGCCTTAGGCTTCGCACCATCATCATAACTTTAGGTGCGCTTTCGGTTGTCTCACTCGTCTCAGGCATTTTTAAATCACAAACTCAGCAGACCGTTGTGTTTTACCAGACCGAATTCAGGGTTTGGGAACTGTCTGCCGGCGTTATCTTGGCGGCAATAGCGCCAAAAATTAGAAGTCGTTTTCAACAAAGTTTTGCTTCCCAGTTTCTGCTATATTTGTCCCTGACTGCGATCCTATTATCCGGTCTTTTTATGCGGGAATTTGATGGCTTCCCGGCTCCATTGGCCCTAATTCCCACTTCAGCGACAATCACGGCGCTAATCTGCCTGGCAGCTGGCTCATCTTCTTTGCTTCTTAGCAATCCTGTTGCACAATGGATTGGAGACAGATCTTATGCTTTTTATCTATGGCACTGGCCCGTATTATATTTTGGGCCTACATTAGTCCCAGGAAGCTCTTTTCAAATCGAATTTTGCCTGCTTGCTCTTCTTGTTCTGACAATCGTGTCATTTTCATTTATCGAAAACCCAATTCGGAACTCTCAAAAATTCGCCCGCTTTAATGGCCGCACATTGATATTGGCTTTTGGGTCGATGTTGCTGAGTATTTGGGTAATTTCACAAGCAACCGCTTTATCAAAGGTCAGGCAAACCATATCTGAAGAGATGGTTGCGTCCTATAATGACCAGCGCAAAATTTTGCCTGAAAGTTACGCGGATGACTGCCACCTCAATAACGAGTACGAACCTATAAAAGATTGCCTATACGGGCCAAAAAATGCTGATCATACGATCTGGCTGTTTGGGGATAGTCACGCAGCGCAATGGTTGCCCGTTTTCAATTCGGCGGCGTCAAATATAAATATGGAGACGGATCAATCCCTTAACATCCGAGCTGTGACCAAATCCTCTTGCCCTTCCGTAGACATTCCTATCTGGCACAAGGGGTATAAAAGTAATTATATATCGTGTGAGGCCTGGAAAACTTCAGTGCTTGAACAAATAAAAATGACGCCCATCAACCAACGCCCCATCATTGTCCTGACAAATGACACAGACTATTTGGGATGGATAACCGCGGACAATATGATTGTTACTGACCCGTCCCTCGCAACGAATATTTACCAGACCGGGCTGCAGTCGATGATAAAAAAATTGACCGAGCTAAATGTACGTGTCGTATTGGTGGGCGATACACCCAAAGCATATGACGGTTACTGGGATTGTATTTTAGCAGACGGAAAAACCTGCGACCGAACCAAACGAAGCGCTCTTGCACATATGGCCTGGCAAGAAAAAACGGCCCGAAACCTTGGAGTTGATTACATTGACCTCAATCAGGCATTGTGCCCTTCCGCAACCTGTCCCGTCATTATAGACAATATAATGGTATATCGTGACAGCACACATATCAGTGTGCCCATGATTTTGACCTTAACCGATTTGCTGGAATTCGAGATCAGAGAATTGCTTGATGTAAACGCCAATTAGGCACGGCTAATAACTGGCTCTTAATGCGTAACCTGGAAATTAATATAAAAGTAAAATGGAGCGGGCGATGAGATTCGAACCCACGACCCTCACCTTGGCAAGGTGATGCTCTACCACTGAGCTACGCCCGCTCAAAAGACGTAATAAAGAGCGACAAAGCCACTCTTTTGGTCGAAGACGCGCTATATGGCGCAACTGGAAATGAAGATCAACCCAAAATTTTCAAAATCAACAGATATAAAGCCGGTCTGCGATTGATTCAAAAACCAACTTGGTAAATGCGGTTTCGGTCGTTACAACCCGTTTGAATTTGTCGCAATGCAGAGCTGACCAAGTGAAAGTTGAATACACAAATATCGAAGGACTGGTCGTTTTTGTTCCCACCATTTTTAATGATGGACGTGGGTCGTTTAGTGAGTCATTTCGTAGGTCAAATTTTGTAACAGCTACCCAGCATGACAAGCCTTTTGTTCAAGATAACCAGTCCGTTTCTCTACACAAAAATACGATCCGGGGTCTGCATTTACAAGCCCCGCCACACGCTCAGGGAAAATTGGTGCGTTGTACGAGAGGCCGCGTTCTAGATGTCGCGGTTGACGTTCGCGCGACGTCTGACACTTATGGCCAATATTTCAGTATTGAGCTCAGCGAAAAGAATGGCCGACAATTATGGGTTCCCCCTGGCTTTTTACATGGTTTTCAGACTCTGGAAGACAATACACACATCGTGTATAAATGTGATACCTATTACCACCCGGAATGTGAAATGTCTGTTTCCTGGAAGGATCCCAGTCTGAGCATTGATTGGCACTATGAAGCTGATACAAAAATTGTGTCAGATAAAGATCGTCATGCACCGACCTTTTCCGCTTTTGACACGCCGTTTTAAAGAGAACCGCCTTGAATGATCAATTAAAAACGCTGCTCGTAACAGGTGGGGCCGGATTTATCGGTTCCGCGCTCATCAGGAAGGCAATTGCAAAAGGCTATCGTGTCGTGAATATCGATTGTCTGACCTATGCGGCCAATCTCGAAAATCTTAGATCGGTCAAAGACAGCTCAAATTATCAATTCGAGCAGGTTAGTATCAATGATCGCCCGGCTCTGAAAGAGGTGGTGCTGCAACACAAACCAGATGGGATTATACATCTGGCCGCGGAATCCCATGTTGACCGTTCAATTGACGCCCCTCAAATTTTCCTTGAGACCAATGTGATCGGCACTGCAAACCTCTTAGAGCTATCGCGAGACTATCTGGAAACTTATCGAGGTCCCAACGCCTTTCGATTTTTGCATGTTTCCACAGATGAGGTTTACGGAGACCTCACTTTAAATGAACCCGCCTTTACCGAACTTCATCCTTACAAGCCAAGCTCACCCTACTCCGCCTCAAAGGCCGCATCAGATCATCTGGTTCGCTCCTGGGGACGAACCTATGGCCTCCCTGTTTTAATATCGAATTGTTCTAATAATTATGGGCCCTTTCAATTCCCGGAAAAACTTATTCCGGTTACGATTTTAAGAGCTTTGCAAAAAAAGCCACTTCCCGTTTACGGGACCGGAGAAAATATCAGAGACTGGCTATATGTAGATGATCACGCGGATGCTCTTTTGACTATTATTGAACGGGGGCGTCCAGGCGAAACCTATAATGTTGGTGGGGACAGCGAAAAAACCAATATAGACCTTGTAAAAATGATCTGTCAGATATTGTCGGAAGAAGTCCCGCAGGATTGGCAATATGAAGATCTGATTACGTTTGTCGACGACCGGCCCGGCCATGATCTCAGATATGCAATCAATGCTCAAAAAATAAAAACAGAACTGGATTGGACACCGTCGGTCTCGATTGAGAGCGGCCTGCGAAATACCGTAAAATGGTATGTAGACAATCATGGGTGGTGGGAGCGCACAAGCTCAGCCATTGACCAGCGCCTTGGAACAAGACAGTAATTTCAGCATGACCAGCGTGTCGAATAATCGACCTCGATTCTGGACCCCGCTGCCAGCTAGGAGACAAAGGTGAACAGAAAAGGCATCATATTAGCCGGCGGGACAGGAACTCGATTGCACCCCAGCACGATTTCCGTGTCCAAACAGCTTATGCCGGTTTTTGACAAGCCCATGATTTATTATCCGCTAAGCACGCTCATGCAAGCCGGTATTCGCGACATTCTCATCATAACAACGCCCGAAGATAATGCCGCCTTTAAAAAGCTCTTGGGAAACGGAAAGAGCTGGGGCATTAACATTCAATATGCCGAGCAACCCCGCCCTGAGGGCATTGCGCAAGCCCTTATCATTGCGGAAGATTTTCTTGAACAATGTCCCTCGGCCTTAATTTTAGGCGACAATCTGTTTTTTGGCGGCCAAATGCTAAACAGTCTAAGAGCTTCAGTCGATCAAATCCGGGGCGCTACAATATTTGCCTATCAAGTCAGTAATCCCTCTGACTATGGCGTCGTCGAATTTAATGAGAAAGGGAAAGCCGTTTCACTGGTTGAGAAACCCGAACAACCGGCCTCCAATTATGCTGTGACTGGTCTGTATTTTTACGACGCGCAGGCCCCCGCCTATGCCAAGTCTATTAAACCATCTTCCAGAAATGAGCTCGAAATAACCGACTTAAACCGGATTTACTTAGAACAAGGCATGCTGGATGTTCAACGCCTGGACGGCGGGGCAACCTGGCTTGATACAGGAACCCATCGCAGTCTGCACGCGGCCTCACAATTTGTTAGCGTATTAGAAAACCGCCAAGGCATCCGAATTTGTTGTCCCGAAGTTGAAGCCTTTAAGCAAAGCTGGATCTCCAAGGACGAGCTGGCGGCCCTTGCCCAACCTTTGATTAAAAGCGGATATGGAGCATTTTTATTAAAAGTCGCACAAAGCGGTAAGGCCTAAGGCCGCCCAACGCTGGAATAGTCAAATCCGCGCGCGCGCATGTCTTTCGGGCTATAGATATTTCGAAGATCAATCACCACAGGCCGGGCCATATCTGACTTCACCCGCTCCAGATCAAGCGCCCGAAACTGATCCCATTCAGTTATGATGACCAAGGCGTCAGCGCCGCCCAGGCACTCATAAGCCCCATCCATATATTCGACATTTTCGAAATGCGCTTTGGCCTCATCCATCGCTTCCGGATCATAGGCCCGAATTTTAGCGCCTGCTTTTTGCAGGGCCGGAATAATATCCAGAGACGGCGCATAGCGCATATCATCCGTATTGGGTTTGAAAGCCAATCCCAGCACGGCAATGGTTTTTCCGTCAACCGACCCGCCGCACCCGGCAACGACCCGGTCAGCCATGGCGATTTTGCGATCCTTATTGACTTGTTCGACGGCCTCGACGATGCGCAGTGGTGCGCCCGCGTCCTGGGCGGTCTTGACCAGGGCCAGCGTATCTTTGGGAAAACAAGATCCGCCATAGCCTGGACCGGCATGCAGGAACTTAGCCCCGATCCGGCCATCCAGTCCAATTCCGCGGGAAACCTCTTGCACATTGGCCCCGACCTCTTCGCACAGATCTGCAATTTCATTGATAAAGGTAATCTTGGTGGCGAGAAACGCATTGGCAGCGTATTTGATCAGCTCGGATGTGCGCCGACTGGTAAACACCATCGGCGTTTCATTCAGATATAAAGGGCGATATAGCTGGCGCATCACTTCTTGGGCCGTTTCGTCATCAGTTCCGACCACTATCCGGTCCGGGTGTTTGAAGTCGCGAATAGCGGCGCCTTCGCGTAAAAACTCCGGGTTAGACACAACAGCAAAATCCGCATCCGGGCGCGCTTCGCGCATGATTTTTTCCACTTCATCACCCGTTCCCACCGGCACAGTAGATTTAGTCACGATCACAGTATAACCATCCATGACATTGGCTATTTCACGCGCGGCCTCATACACATAGCTTAAGTCCGCATGGCCGTCGCCACGACGGGACGGTGTGCCAACGGCAATGAAAACCGCATCAGCTTTACGAACCGCCGGCGACAGGTCCGTCGTAAAAAACAAACGATCTTCTTCAACATTTTTCTGGATCAGGCGTTTCAGCCCAGGCTCATATATCGGTACGCCGCCCGCATTTAAGGTTTCGATCTTTTTGGCATCTTTATCAACACATGTGACGACATGGCCAAAATCTGAAAAGCAGACCCCGGATACTAATCCGACATAACCTGTTCCGATGACTGCAATATGCATAAATTCACTCGCCTGCTTTGGCTCGTAAGCCTTATCTTCGCGGGTCTATTATATATAAGGTCAGACAGCAATATAACGATTACAGATAGGCTTGAACTTCGCTCTGTCTTTGATTAGGCGAGGGGTCAAATCGAAGGAAATATATTATGCCCGCAACCCGTCAGGATTTATTTGATTTTTTTGAGGCTCAGGACATTTCTCACAAAACCAAAGACCACAAACCGGTCTTTACCGTCGAAGAAAGTGCCGAGATCAAAGCCGATATGCCCGGGGCGCATACCAAAAACCTGTTTTTGAAAGACAAGAACGGCCGGTTTTTTCTAGTCTGTGCCGAGGCCCATGCCCAGGTCAAGGTCAACCGCCTGCATCCGGTGTTGGGCTGTAAGCGACTGTCTTTTGGAAAGCCAGAGCCTTTACTGGAATATCTCGGTGTCGTGCCCGGATCCGTCACCTTGTTTTCTGTCATCAATGACACAGACCAAAATGTTACTTTGGTGATCGATAAAACCCTGGCCGAAGCCGATATTGTAAACTTTCATCCCCTGCTGAATGACGCCACGACCGCGATCTCGAGCACTGATATGATCAAGTTCGCCAAGGCCACTGGACACGATCCCGTGATTATGGATTTCACAGCCCTTGAATAGAGGGCCATTCACGCCCATCTTGGGCGCGCAACAAAGGATTTTATCATGACCGAAGCCACAATTGATGTGATCAAAGACGGGTCAGACATGGGTTTTATGGCCGATGTTATAGAGGCCTCCAAAGAGACGCCAGTCATCGTCGACTTCTGGGCCCCGTGGTGCGGCCCTTGTAAGCAGCTCATGCCGGCGCTGGAACGGGTTGTGAAAGCCGAAAACGGTAAAGTAAAAATGGTCAAAATCAATATTGATCAAAATCCGGGTGTGGCCGGTCAGCTCGGCGTGCAATCTATCCCCGCCGTTTTCGCCTTTAAGGATGGTCAACCGGTGGACGGCTTTATGGGCGGACAGCCCGAAAGCGAACTTAAGAAATTTGTCGGGCGCCTAACCGGAGCAAGTGATCCGGCTGCCGAGGCGTTGGAACTGGTCAGTCGAGCCAAAGACAGTCTGGCCGCGGGCGATCCGGGCGGGGCAGCTCAGGATTTTGCCAATGCCCTGCAATTGCACCCCGAATGCGCCGAAGCCCATGCCGGTCTGGCCCGGGTTTATCTAGATAGCGGCAATGAAGACGGGGCCGCGGAAATTATCGCCGCCGTGCCGGAAGCTATTGCTGAACATCCGGAAATCGCCGCAATCCGTTCACAAATCTCGCTCAAAGCCGAAGCGCCCGAAGCGGATGAAACCGCTGAACTTATTGCCAAGGTAGAGCAAAACCCTGACGATCTGGACGCCCGGTTAGAGCTGGCTAAGGCCCTCGCGGGGGCGGGCCGAAATGCTGAGGCGGTCAATCACCTGATTTATTCCGTCGGTAAAGACCGCATGCATGATGATGAGGCCGCGCGGAAGTTCCTGCTCACCATTTTTGAGGCTGAAGGTACGGAATCTGAAGTATCCATTGACGGACGTCGGCGTCTGTCCTCTATTCTATTTGCTTGATGAGCGCTCATTACAAAGCCTTGACCAAACGCACGACACCGAACACGGTGGCTTTGTTTCCCTTGTCCGGCACCATGTTGTTGCCGGGTTGTGACCTGCCGCTCAATATTTTTGAGCCGCGCTATCTCAATATGATTGACGACGCTTTGAAAAACGAGCGCCTGATCGGCATGGTGCAAAGCGATGATCGCGGCCTGAAATTAATCGGCGGACTTGGCCGTATCACCCAGTTTTCCGAAACGGAAGACGGTCGATACCTCGTCGTGCTCAGAGGATTAAAGCGTTTTGAAATCATTGAAGAACTGCCTCAGGACAAACCTTATCGGCAAGCCCGCATCAGCTTTGCACCGTATGAAGGCGATATAGATTTCCACATGCCAGAAAACATGCCCGAAGCGATCAGCGATAAAGGCGGAGAGGCACGAAACGCTCTGACCATCGCGATGAAAAACTTCGCCCGGGCTTTAGGCGTACAAGTAGATTGGGACAGTCTGGCCGAAATTCCCCTGCCTCGCCTGATTGATCAGGCCGCCATGATCAGCCCCTTTAAGCCCGAGGACAAACAATCTTTGCTTGAGGCCCAAACAACTGAGGATCGCCGACGTCTATTGATCGGACTGATGCATCTTTACGCGACCCATCCGGGCGGCGATAATAGCGCGACCACACAATAGGTATAAAATGAGCCCATCAGACAAAGCCGACGCCCAAATCATTGATCCCATGTTGCTAAATGCGCTGGTCTGCCCCAAGTCGCGCAGCCCCCTTACCTATGACCGTGAGGCTCAGGAACTAATCTGCAAAAAATCAAAACTTGCCTATCCAATCCGTGAAGGCGTCCCGATCATGCTGATTGAAGAAGCGCGAAAGCTGGATAAATAAATGACTGAGCTAACCCAAACACAAAAAGACCAGCTCGACGCGGCCGCATTTCGGCGTCTATTGAAACATCTAGATGCCAATAAAGACGTTCAGAATATTGACCTGATGATTCTGGCCGGGTTTTGTCGCAATTGCCTGTCCAAATGGTATAAAGCCGCCGCTGATAATGCGGGCATCGAACTATCAGATATGGAGGCCCGTGAACGCGTTTACGGCATGCCTTATGCAGACTGGAAAACCAATCACCAGCCCAAAGCCACCCAAGAACAGCTCGCTGCCTTTGAAGCCCGTAAACATAAAGAGGGTTGATGCCCGTTCTGTTTCAAAAATTTATTTTCAGGTCTGACCTAAAATCCAATCCCGACGTGCTCTACCTGTTTGGGGACAACCTGCAGAAACGCGGCCTGGGCGGACAGGCAAAGGAAATGCGAGGCGAACCCAACGCAAACGGTATCCCGACCAAAGTTAAACCTTCGCGTGCCGCAGACGCCTATTTTTCTGACAAACAATTTGAAGATAATTGCAAGGCAATAGAAATGGCCCTTCGGCCGGTCATTGCCCATCTCAAACATAATGGCATTGTAATAATCCCAAGAGACGGCCTTGGGACAGGCCTCTCAGAATTGCCCCAGCGGGCGCCAAAAACAAATGCATTTCTGGAGAATGCCCTTGATGCTCTGACCAACATCTCTACCTCTTGACCTTATGGGAGCGACATCCCATTTCTTTTGGAGCTAAGGAGCCGGATATGACCCAACATGATTATGCAGATGCCAGCCAGTGGCGCGGTACAACCATTTTATCTGTCCGCAAAAACGGCAAGGTCGTAGTGGTCGGCGATGGTCAGGTCAGTGCCGGCAATACGGTCATGAAATCCAGCGCCCGCAAAGTACGCCGCATAGCGGGCGGTAATGTGATTACCGGTTTCGCCGGTGCCACAGCCGATGCCTTTGCCTTGCTGGAGCGACTGGAATCCAAGCTTGAACAATATCCAACCCAGCTGACCCGTGCCTGTGTCGAGCTGGCCAAGGATTGGCGAACCGATAAATATCTTAGACAGCTTCAGGCCATGATGATTGTCGCCGACAAAGATCAGACCTTTGTCTTGACCGGAAATGGCGATGTGGTTGAACCCGATAGCGGGATCACCGCAATCGGTTCTGGCGGCAATTATGCCCTGTCTGCGGCCTTAGCGATGAATGATTATGAGGACGACGCGCAGGTCCTGGCGGAAAAAGCCATGGCCATTGCCGATCAGATTTGTGTCTTTACCAATAACAACCTCACGATTGAGGTCATCGAGGCGGACTAAACCCAACGCTTGCCAATCCCTCAGCTTGCGGGCTAACCTGCCAGCATGAGTGATATGACCCCGGAACAGATTGAGGCGGCCTTAGAGGCCGGTATAATAACGCCGGATCAGGCCCGCGCCATGCGCGCAAAAACTCCTGTTTCTGATAACGACGCGGTCATCGGCAATGAAGACGATATGCGCTTTGTGCGCAGTTTTTCAGATGTGTTTATCGCAATCGGAATCGGCCTGTTCGCCCTGGGCCTATCAGCCATGTCAACCCTGATGGGCGGCGGGCTTTATTACGTGGGCTCCGCAATTCTGATGGCCTTAATGGCTGAGTATTTTGGTAAGCGTAAGCGCCAACATCTACCGACCCTGATCACGGCGATGGCATTCCTAATATTTTCCCAGCTCGGTTTTGCCGTGGTTTTGCCTGATCTTGGCATTAGTAGTGATATCGCCGTGGCTCTCACCGTTTTTGCCGCCATGATGATTTTTTACCTAAGGGTTCGCCTGCCCTTTTGTATGGCCCTGATAGCCTTGTCGCTGCTTTATGTGTTTTTTGTCCTTTTAGCCCGAGGCGCGCCTGATTTGATGGGGAGTCATTTTGGCTGGGTCTTGTTTTTTGCCGGACTGGTTATCTTTGCGGTGGCGCTTTGGTACGATACTCGCGACAAGCACCGGACGACCCGGTTCGCCGATAATGCCTTTTGGCTGCACCTGACTGCCGCCCCACTTCTGGTTCACGGTCTCGTCGCCGAGTTCGTGACCCTGAAATCGGACAAGCTGTTTAATTTGGTTCCAGTGGTCACCCTCGACCAGACCGACGCCGGCTTGATCCTGGGTATTGTGCTGATCATTGGCCTGCTGGCGCTGGCCATTAATCGACGCGCTTTGCTGGTCAGCTCACTGGGATATGCTGGTTTTGCCATTGGATACCTTATGAAGGATACGGGGCTGGGATTTGGCAAAGTCGTCGCCATCACTTTATTATTGCTCGGGGGTGGAATCATCTTTCTGGGCGCTGGATGGCATTTGGCTCGCAATGCTTTGATCAAAATATTGCCAAAACTCCCGATTTTTCCGCCGCCTTATGACCCAGATTACAAGCCCGGCTCACAGGGTTAATGTAATCTTAATGTCTGAGCGTAGACTCACCAGGTAACCCCCGGGCCGAATCGCCCGGCCTGTCCGGATGAGCTTTATGGTCAGCACGACCTATAACACCACAGATGAAGCGGCCTTTGACCGCACTTTCATGCGCGTGTTGGGCGGCGTTGAAACCCTATTGTTTGTCGGTCTGCTGATCTTTTTCAGCGGGGCTGTTATCGGGCTCTTATTCACAAATCTGGATGATCTGGAAAATGAAAATCCGTTTGCGCGCTTGCTTTGGTATCCTGTTTATCTATTGATCGCTCTGTTAATGCTGCGCTCCCTGCCACAGGTCATACGGGTTGCCGCATTTAATCCACTGATTTTGCTGTGTGTTATGTGGTGCGGCATTTCCATGTTGTGGTCCTATGACCCCGGCATCACCATGCGTCGATCAGTGGCGTTGATGATGACGACCCTGGCAGGTCTGGTCCTGGCCGCCCGCTATGACTGGAATGAAATGGTGCAAAGGATCGCCTTTGTCTTTTTTATCCTGGCGGTCATATCTCTTATCGTCCCGATTGTTATGCCTGCCAAAGGGGTGATGCAGGAAATTCACCAGGGTGCCTGGCGCGGTCCCTGGGTGGAAAAAAACTATCTGGGCGGCTATATGACCCGAGGTCTGATCGCCGCCATGTGCGCCTTCGCCATGAGACCTGACCGCTTCTGGATATGGGTGCCGACGGGCCTTTTGTGTTTTCTTTTGGTTTTAATGTCGACTTCCAAAACAGCA
Organism: Hellea sp.; assembly: GCA_020629135.1. Lineage (GTDB taxonomy): Bacteria > Pseudomonadota > Alphaproteobacteria > Caulobacterales > Maricaulaceae > JACOMS01. The sequence continues at coordinate 40,006 of JAHDDX010000006.1, read as the reverse complement.
TTGCTGGTCTCGGTGGCGAGTATCGGTCTGTTTATTGCCATACGGATCTTCCGCCGTTTTCCAGTGCTGCGTATACCGCTCATGTATTTCTCAGTCATGGGGATCTCCGTGTTCCTGACTTTGATATTAGCATTCCCAGAAGAAATGTTTGGCCTGATCGGTAAAGACCCTTCCTTCACCGGCCGAACCGATATCTGGGATTCATTGATGACGTCGATCCGTGAAAAATTCTGGCTGGGTCATGGATACGGCGTTTACTGGATGGATCAATTAGGGCCGTCTTATTATGTACGAGCCAAGCTTGAATGGGGAATTCCCACCGCGCATAATGGGTGGATCGAAAGCTGGCTTTCGGCCGGTGTGGTGATTGTTGTCCTTTTTGGGTTTTTATATTTGCTCACACTTTTATTTGCGATCAACCGGATGAAGCATGGCGGTGTTGAAACATATTGGGCCATCTTAATTATTCTAAGCTTTTTGTTTTTTTCAATGTCAGAAAGTATCATTCTGGCGCAAAATGATCTGAACTGGCTGATATTTGTAGCCACGACAGCCAAGCTGTTTTCCTTTGAACGGCCCTATTGGCGGGACCGTATCGCCCATCCTTACTTCCGCCCGCGCTAGACACAGTCTTCGCCTTGAAATTCAAAATGATTGTCTTATCTAAAGCGGGATAAGAAAATGAAACGAGTCAAGTCATGACAGATTTTTCCCCCCGCGAAATCGTATCCGAACTCGATCGCCACATTGTGGCGCAAAAAGATGCTAAACGGGCCGTTGCGATTGCCCTGCGCAATCGCTGGCGACGTCGGCGTGTGCCTGAGGCTCTTCGGAACGAAGTAACTCCAAAGAACATATTAATGATCGGCCCAACCGGTGTCGGAAAAACTGAAATATCCAGACGTCTTGCGAAATTAGCGCAAGCTCCATTTATCAAAATCGAGGCCACGAAATTTACGGAAGTTGGCTATGTTGGGCGAGACGTCGAGCAGATTGTCAGAGATCTGGTCGAGGCTTCAATTTCTATGCTCAGAGATATGAAACGCGAACAGGTTAAGGCCCAGGCGGATCTGGCGGCGGAAAAACGCATTCTGGACGCCCTGGTGGGTGAAAATGCCGGCGAAGCGACGCGAAAGAAATTTCGATCTAAACTCATAAATGGCGAACTGGACGACACCGAAGTCGAGCTAGAGCTCGCTGACACGGCGTCTCCTTTTCAGGGCATTGATATTCCCGGACAACCGGGTGCCGGTATGGGCATGATCGATCTTGGATCTATTTTTGGCAAAGGCATGGGACGCACCAAAAAAGTGACGTTAAAAATCGGAGACGCCTATGGACCCTTACTGGCCGAAGAGGCAGACAAACTTATCGATGATGAAGCGATCACACGCGAAGCCATAGACCGCGCAGAAAATGACGGCATCGTTTTTCTGGATGAAATTGATAAAATTTCTGCCCGGTCTGAAATGCGCGGGGCCAGCGTATCCCGAGAAGGTGTGCAGCGTGATCTTTTGCCCTTAATCGAAGGCACGACGGTTGCGACCAAATATGGTCCCGTCAAAACCGATCATATACTCTTTATTGCCTCCGGTGCATTTCATGTCGCCAAGCCTTCTGACTTATTGCCGGAGCTTCAAGGCAGATTGCCGATCCGGGTTGAGTTGCGGGCACTGACAGAGGAAGATTTTGTCCGCATCCTGACCGAGCCCGAGGCCAGTCTGATCAAACAATATAAAGCCCTCATGGAAACTGAAGATGTTACATTGGATTTCACCAAAGATGGCATTGCCGAAATTGCCAAAATATCTGCCGATGTAAATGCCAGTATTGAGAATATCGGCGCCCGACGATTACACACAGTCATGGAGCGGCTTTTGGATGATATTAGCTTTAGCGCCACCGATAAAGGCGGCGAGACTTTGGTCATTAATGCTGAATATGTACGCAATCAGGTCGGCAAGCTTGCCAGCGATCAAGATTTGTCGAAGTTTATTTTATAGCGTTAAGTTCGGACACCAGTCTTTGTTTGTGCCCTGGCCATAATCCGGGGCAGCTCTTATTATCAGATGCGATCATCTTATCCTCAGTTAAGCGCGCTTTCACAAACTCGACCTGTTCCGGATATTGCTTTGAGCTGTCAATTTCTGTTCGCCAAAGTTGTGAACACTCCTCATAGGCAAGCGAATATCGATCTAACACCTGCACGCAGGTGAAAAGGCTCATAAAACAGCAAAACAAAATAAGAATGCGCGACCCGTTTTTCATAACGGGTCATGTGCAAAATCCTTGCCAGAATTCGATTAGGGCTATTGCGGGGTTAAAATAAACAGGCCGCGATTAATGTCACTGACAATCACAGTACCGCTGGCAAAAAATGGATAAACGCTCCAGGCCCCGTCAAACGAGGCTTCATCATCTGCCGGATAGGTATCAAAGAAGGCCGATTCCGTAAAACTATCTGTTGCCAAATCCGTGAAATCCAGCACCCGTAAACCAGCTCTGTAATTGGCCTGGTAAACTTTTTGTCCAACAATATACATATTGTGATCAATCGAGATCGTATCGGCCTGATGGGTATAAAGATATTGGGGATTATCCAAATCCCGTACATCTAAAACAATCGTGCTGGTCCGGACTCGAACATTTCTTTCGTCAAGCTCATCACCAACCAATAGGAATTGTTGATTGTCATCCAGCCAGCCCTGATGTGTGTAACCAAAATTTGGATAAACAACGCTGGACAGCTCTTGCGTGGCGGATTTGTTGGTCACGTTAATTATGGCCACATCATCTTCATTGGACGCAAAGCAGATTTCATCGCCCGTATAGGCTGTGTCAGGTCCGGAATAAATCACGCATTGCGCATCATGGGTATATCCGCTCGTCGAATGACATCCGGCAGATTGGGGTGAAGTCGGGGTCGAAATATCGACCATATGCAATCCACCATTACATGTATTCGTGCCGACCAGATACGCAAAACCGGTGTCCTCATTGATAACGATATTGTGTGAATTTTGTACGCCTGAATAAACTGTGTCCGGAGTAAATGTTATGTTTCCAGATTGTCCTCTGAGGCGTGTCAGGTCAAAAACCTGCATGCCATGAGCGCCCGCATTATCCGCGACGACAAAGGCGTGATTCTGATAGACTTTAATATCACGCCAGTTGGCCCCAACAGTTTGTGTCGCCATAGTTCCAACCAAAACCGGGTTTTCCGGATCTGATATTCGAACAAATCCGGTCCCATTATTTAGTCCCATCAAAGCATATTCTGTGCCGTCGTCCGGGTCTGTCCAGCCCCAGATATCATTGCCTGACCCGGCACCAAAATCTTCCAGTGAAACTCGTTTGGAAAAATCAAATCCGTTACAAGCAAAGTCGCCAGCCATTCCGTTTACACAATCATGCGGGCCGATATCCTGCGCCGCTGGTGGCGGAGTCGTTGTTGTGGGAGGCGGCGTTGGTGCAACCGGTGCTGGGGCCGGTGAGCTGGACCCGCTTCCCCCGCAAGCAGTTAAAAGAACAAGCAGTGAGACTGAAAGGAGGTTATATTTGATATTCATGCAATTTCTCTACGATTATGACTTCTGCCGCTCAACTGAAATTTGCAGCCTATCTCTTAAGAAATATATACCAGGCGCCGGATCCACCATGGCGGATATGGGCCTGTGAGTAGCTGGCAATAATCGGGCGAATATCCGGATCGTTCATCCATTTAGGGAAAGCCTGACGCAAGACGCCCTGCAACCTTACCCCTTTACCCGTCACGACAAGAAGCGTTTTCAAATTTTGATTATAGGCCCGGACCAATGCCCGGCGGAGCGCGCGCTCAGCCTCGACTTTTGTCAGGTCATGCAAGTCAATTTTTTTGTCGATTTCAACCCGTCCGCGGCGGACTTTTTTATCCTGGTTCAGCTCGGGCGGGTTTTGTTGAGGCGTGTTTTTGATCCGCGGTTCAGGTTTAACCCGCATCAGGGCCTCAAACTCTTTGCGCGTTGCCGGTTTTGAGCTGTTCGGGCGTAAAGGCGTCACCGTCTGTTTCACCCGTTTCCAGGCCGGATCGGTTTGATCTTCAACTGGTTTTTTCATGACGAGAAGACGGCTTTCTTTGTGATAAAATTATACCACCTAGAATGAGCATGCCGCCACCAATTTGCAAGGCAGTCAACGGTTCCACAAACAGGCTCCAGGCCACCGCCGCGGCGACGACCGGCTGCACGACGACCAAAACCCCGGCGATTGCTGCCGGGGTGCGGCCCAATCCGGTAATGATCAAGCCTTGCCCGGCCACCTGAACAACCAGGGCTAAAAATAATGGTACTTTTAATCCTTTGATCGTTTCCGGTAAAAATGATTCACCTGAAATCAGAACAATTAGAGCGGCCACGCAGGCTTCAACCACTGACAACCAGAATATAGCCTCCAGCCCGCCTAATTCATTTCGGGCCATTTTTGAACACAGCACATATCCCGACACCAGGATTGCCGCGAAAAAGGCCAATATATCGCCGCGCAGCGCGCCTTTCCCGGCCTCGCCGCCACCCTGGGACAAGGCGGCCGCTCCAATGAGCGCCATCAATACGGCGATAAACCAAATATTGGCCGGGCGTTCTTTTAGGACCAGCCAGGCCAGAAAACCGACTCCGAGGTTTCCCAAATTCACGATAAAGGTCGAGTTAGCCACGGTCGTGATTTCCAGACTCCAATGCCAGAGCGCCACATCACAGGCAAAGAATATGCCGGCTAAAATAATTAGTTTATTGGGACGGCGGGGGAGGCTTTTTTGAGCCACCAAAGTCAATAAAAACAATAGCGGCACCGCCAGAAGATATCGCCACATGGCAATTGCCTGCGGGCCAAGATCGCTCAGGCCAAGGCGAAGTCCGATCGGCGCGAAACCGATACAAATGCCCCCTAAAAGAACCAATAATGGACCTCTTAGAAAATCAATGCCTTGATCTTCGCTCATTAATTCAGCCTCACCTAGGCGCTGGGTTTAAACTGAGCGGCGAGATGTTTGGGCAGCAATAAGGTAAACTGACCCGGGTGTTTCATGACCCCTGCCAAAGCGCCGGCGCTCGCGCCCGTTCCGAAGTATATATCCCCGCGTTGTTTACCGCGAATAGCACGCCCGGTGTCCTGGGTTATTAATAAAAGCCCGGTGCCATTGCCATTATAATCCCCTTTTTTCTCTGGCAATGTCGTGTTCACCCAGATCGGAATACCATAAGGATAATAGCGCGTATCAATAGCCATAGACCCCATTTCCGTCAGAGCAACCCGCATTGCACCCAAAGGCCCCTCACCCGGAATCAGATTTTCTTCTTTGAAAAAGATATAGCGTTTATTTTCATTCATCAGCGCTCGCGCTTTTACCGGGCCGGCTTTTTTCATCCAGGCTTCAATAGATTGTTTTGAGGCTTCGGAACGTGTCAACTCCCCGCGGTCAATCAAGACCCGCCCGATTGACGTATAAGCGTGGCCATTATTGTCCGCATAGGCTGCACGCAATCGCGTCCCATCGGAAAAAACTAAAATGCCGGAGCCCTGTATTTGCATAAAGAACACTTCTGCCGGACGACCAAATGCGATGACGCGCGCGCTCGCGGCACTGAGTTGATCCCGGGCTTTGCTTCTGTTTTCTTTCTGCGTGGGAATAGCCAGTATCGGTTCGCGAAATTCTTTCGTCGGATATTTTTGCGCCTGAATTTCGGGTTGATAATAACCGGTCAGCAGTCCGTCAGCTTCCGCTCCAACAACAATTGGAGAAAACTCGGTTTCAAAAAACCGTTTGAGTTCCTGCTGATCCGCGTCCAGATTTAACTCCGCCAATCCGTTACAAGCTGAAAGCCAGTCTGCAATTTTGCCAAATTCGGGGAGGTCCGCATGGAGGGCTTTGTTCGCATTGGCTTTTCGCCAGTGCCGACAGCTTCGCTTAAATGCGGCAAAGGCGGGTTTTAAATCGGTCCCGTCCCAATAAGACAAGGATTGAAATTCCGCAGAAGGCTGAGTCGGCAATATTGACACAGGCGGGTTTTCAATGGGGGCCGCTGGTGTCTCTTCGACTGTGTTTGGAGTTTCGGGTCCTGGAACTTGGACCTCGGGTTCTATCATCGGCTCTTCCGACACAGGCGAAGGCCCTTCGACAGGCGCGTCTATAGGCTCAGCCGGCTCTTGCAACACAGGTGTCTGCGTCGGCGTGAGTATCGGCCCCGTCTTTGGCGTCGTTGCACAAGCTGATAGAATTGCTCCGAACAGGAGGCCCCAAATAAGCTGTTTCATATTGGATTAGTCTTTTGTGTCAGGGGTCGGATCGGCTTCGAGTTCGTCTCCATTTGACGAGGCCACATCAGAAAGGCGCCAGTTCAAATCTTTCGATTTCAGGTCGCGTTCAAATGTCCAGACCTCAGACACACGGGATAAAAGGTCCGGATCGCCTTGAACGGTTTTTCCGTCCGCATCCACAAGAGCCGAGGACAGTTCAGCTATATACTCAACAGATATATGAGCTGCCGATCCTGATTTTTCGGCCCCAACAATTTTAGCGTCTATCAGACGCGCCAGATCCGTGACCTGGGTTAGGTCTTTGGACAGTCGGTCATCAATCGCAGCCGCATATACTTCATAGACCGATGGCGTCAGTAAGTCTTGCAGGTCGTCTTTGTCCCCATTCGCAAAGGCTTCCAAAATCATACTATAGGCCCCTTTGGCTCCATCAATAAAATATCCCGGCGTAAAACCCGGATCCGCTTTGGCAATGTCGCGCAAAACCGGGAAGCCAAGATCATCTTCGATCGGGTCGACAACCGGTAAAGGAGAATTGACTTCTTTTTCAAATAATTTCGTCGGATCAATACCGGATTCCGGGCCTTTGCCAACGGACTTTCCGAGGATGGAATAGAACACGACGCAGACAATTGTCGCAATTGCGGCCCATAAAATTACGTCATACATTTTCGTCGCCTTTTAACGTCTTTTTCCGGCTCTGCCGAAATTCAAATTCTGCGGTTGCCCCGTAGTTAGAGCTATGTTAGCTGACCACGCGCACGGCGCAATAGCCCTTGTGCTTAACTTATTCAATCAGGAGACACCGCATGGCGGATGAAGCTGAAAAAACCGGCAATTCTGAACCCGAGGCCACGGCACAAGGCCCAATGCTTCAGGTCTTGGCGCAATACACCAAAGATGTGAGCTTTGAGAACCCTAACGCCCCGGATTCTTTACGGACGGGACAAGATGCCCCGGAAATCAACATTAATATTGAAATCGGCCGTCAAATGCTGACCGATGATACGGTTGAGGTAACTTTGATCCTGAAGGCGGATGCCCGGCGAGAAAGCGGGACTGCTTTTATCGCTGAGCTGGAATATGCCGGTCTATTTGCGTTTCAAAACGTCAATATTGAAGAAATCCAGCCTTTGATCATGATTGAGTGTCCGCGCTTGCTTTTCCCATTTGCCCGTCAGATCATGGCGGAAATGACACAGAATGGCGGCTACCCACCCATCATGCTTGAGCCGCCGGATTTTTCCGCCATGTTCCGGGATGAAATGATGCGCCGCGCCGCCGAGGCCGGAGAGCCGAATTAATTTGTCGTAAGGTGGGATTGCGGACCCGTAACGGGCTGGATAAATTCAGCCCGTGAACGGAGACCTGCATGAAATCCCTTCTTACCCCTTTTGTCCTCGCGACTTTATCCGCGACCTCGATCGCCAATGCCGAGATCGTCCAATCTGCGCCGGATCACTTTACCTTACGTCATGAAGGTTATTCGACCCTGTCCCCGGATCAAATGTGGGACCGCCTGATTGACCCGGCCAGCTGGTGGCATCCGGACCATACCTATTCCGGCAAATCAGAAAATCTGAGTTTTGATCCCAAGGCCGGTGGGCTGTGGCAGGAAAATTGGGACAAAGGCTCCGTCACCCACGGCGAAGTCCTGATTATACTGGACGGCCAAAAAATTGTCATGGACGCGCCTTTTGGTCCACTGTCTGAGCTCGCCGTTCAAACGGTCTGGACCATTACATTGTCAGCCCATGAAACCGGAACCAAAGTCGTTTTTGCTGAAATCGTCAATGGTTCGTTACAAAGCGATCTGGAAGACATGGCCAAGGCCGTGGATTTCGTCAAAACTGAAGCCATGACCCGCCTGATTGGCGACACGGCGATGATGCCAATGGAAAAACCCGAGGCGTCGGATTAGGATTGCTCTTTGTCCGATTTTTTGTGGGCACCAAACAACCGAACGGCATGTATTTATCCCCGAGCGGCTTTTTTCCAATAACGATGCCAGACGGTGGATTCATCATCGCCGCCAATTTTATCCATAAAGGCTTTATGCTCAGTGCGTTCCGCCTCGCTTGAAAGCGGAGCAAGCGGCGTAGGTCGGGGTTTGGCCGTTGGGATTTTCAGTCGGGCCGTATCCTGGACAATATCATCTCCCAGACCCAGCTTGCGAATGCGTCCTCCCCGCAGATCCAGATAAACCTCCGCCAGAAGTTCCGCATCGATCAAAGCGCCGTGTTTGTCCCGGCTGGTCAGGGAAATATTAAACCGCTTACACAGGGCATCGAGCGAGGCCGGTGATCCTGGAAATTTCGACCGGGCTATTTTCAACGTATCCGTAAACCGGCCATTGGGAACCGGATCAAAACCCGCCCGCGCGAGCTCGGCGTTAATAAAGCCGCGGTCAAAGTCCGCATTATGGGCAACCAACTGGCTGTCCCCGACAAAATCCAGAAAGGCTTTGGCCTGATCTTTGAACAGGGGTTTGCCCTTTAGGAATTCCGTGGTCAGGCCGGTAATTTCAACCACGGCCGCCGGGACTTCGCGCTGCGGATCCAGATAGGTGTGAAAACTTTCACCGGTGGGAACCAGGTCGATGATTTCGATAGCGCCGATTTCCGTGATCCGGTCTTCGCCCTTGGCGTCAAAGCCTGTCGTTTCCGTATCAAAAACGATTTCACGAATTCCGGTCATGGGGTCAATTTTCCCTGAGTTGAGCCAGGATAGACTGGACTTGTTCGCGGGCATTATCCAGACCTTTATCCGTAAAAATCAGGAAATCGGCGCGGCGGCGTTTCTCTGCATCCGGGACCTGTCGGGCTAGCAAGGTTTCAAATAATTCCAGTGTCATACCCGGTCGGGCCAGGACCCGGGATTTTTGTATGTCTGCGGGCGCGGTCACTACGACAATCTTGTCGACATAAGAATCGCCCCCGGTTTCAAATAAGAGCGGCACATCCATGATAACAATATCGGCACCTTTAGCCTTTGTGAAAAACTCAGCCCGTTTATTCGCGACTAATGGGTGAATAAAGCTTTCCAATACTTCGAGGTGTAAGGGATCTTTGCGCATATGGATGCCAAGGGTTTTTCGATCGATTGCGCCGTTTTTCACAGCGTCCGGAAAAACCGCTTTAATAATGGGGACGGCCTCACCCCCTTTTGAATACAGCTGATGAACGGCGGCGTCCGCATCAAAAACCGGGCAGCCTTCTTTGCGAAACATTTCAGCGGTGGTTGATTTCCCCATGCCGATAGAGCCTGTCAGACCCAGAACGATCACCCCGCGTCACCGGCAAGGGTTTTACGGAGTATCGGTGCAGGGTCCAGGTCCAGCGGTGGCGTTTTGCCGAAAAAGAGCTTGAAAGACGGTCGCGCTTGACCAATCAACATTTCGAGCCCTCCAATATGCGAGAGACCATATTGCTCGGCCTGTTTTAAGAGGCCGGTTTTTTCGGGAATATAAACCAGATCATAAATGAAGCTTTCCGGGTGTGCCCGGGCAAGATCTATCTCAAGCTCTGAATTACCCGCCATGCCACCGGCACTTGCATTAATAATCAGACCCGTGCTTGGCAGGTAGATATGGCGCTCTTCCCAGCGCACCGGATAAAGACTGGGAATATTGATATCGGCGCAAATCGCTTCGCTTTTATCATTATTTCGACCACAAAGGCGTATTTCCGGACAGTTTAAAGAAATCAAAGCGCCGATTACGGCCTGTGAAGCTCCACCATTCCCCAATATCATAGCAGGTACATTCATGACCTGCCGAGCCCCGAAATGTTGTAATAATGGGGCGGCAAAACCTTCAAGATCTGTATTGTGACCAACCAGCTCGCCCTTGCTTTTATAGAGGCAATTGACCACGCCAAGTTTACGCGCATCTGGGCTTAGGCGGTCAGCTGCCTCATGGGCCAAATGTTTAAGAGGAATTGTGACATTCACCCCGACTATGGATGTTTTTTTAAGAGACTGAAACGCGTCATGGGCTTTATCCGGTCTTACGGCAAAATGCACATAGGCCCCCGGCAGTTTCATTTTGCGAAGCCAAAACGAATGGAGCATGGGCGACAAGGAATGATGGATCGGCCATCCACATACGCCAGCGAGCTTAGGAATAGGTGCGCTCATCCCAAAATTGCTCCACGAATACGAAGATAATCCAAAACCGGAAGCAGAGATAATCCAAGGATTGAAAAGAAATCCCCTTCTACATGTGAAAAAAGCTGTGATCCGGGACCTTCAAATCGGTAAGCTCCAACACTTTTACAGACGCGCTCTCCTTCGAGCCCCAGATAATATTCGAGAAATTCATCGCTAAAATCCCGAACCGTCAAACTTGTTTTTGACACATGGCGCCAAACCGGCTGCCCGTTTTCACAAATAACCACGGCCCCGATCAGATAATGGGTTTTTCCCCGCATATCTTTTAGGCGGTCCCGGGCCTCTTCGATATCCCGGGGCTTATCAAAAACTATACCGTCCATGACCATAATCTGGTCCGCACCAATTACCAGTCCTGGCTCTATCAAGCTGACTTTTCGGGCTTTGGCTTCGGCCAGAGCATCTGCAATATCTTTGGGTTTTTCGCCTTCGGCCAACATTGAGGCTTTGATCGCTGCTTCATCGACAGGTTTGACGATTACCTCAAACTCCAGCCCGGCACCGGTTAAAATATCTCGGCGGATTTGACTGCCTGACGCTAATATCAAACGGGTCATTTTATCGGCCTGCCGATTGATATAGATTGATGATTTTTGCGGCTGTTTCTTCAATGGACCGGCGCGTAACATCGACTACGGGATAACCTTTTTTCACAAACATGCGTTTTGCGTCTCGCATTTCCGTCCGAACTTGAGCAATATCTGTATAGGTTGATTGTTTGGTTTCGTTTAATCCGATCAATCTTTGAGACCGAATTTGAGCGATCCGGTCCGGAGACGCTATCAGTCCAACAATAAAAGGCTCTGTAAATGTATCCAAAATTGCCGGTAAAGGCGCACTGGGAACGAGTGGTATATTACCCGTCTTAAATCCGCGATTGGCCAGGTAAATAGAGGTTGGTGTTTTCGATGTCCGGCTAATTCCCAGCAAAATGATATCGGCTTCTTTAAGGCCCGGTACATTTTGCCCATCATCATGGGCCATAGCGTAATCTAATGCGGCTATTCGGTCATAATAGGCAGAATCCAGATTACGTTGCGCACCAACTTCGTGGGTCATGGCTGCCCCAAGATAACGCCCCAGCATATTCAGTGTTGGATCCAGAATAGAAATCGCTGGAATTTTCAGTTCATTACAGCGTTTTTCGAGCATTTTTCGGCGATCAGGATTTGCAATCGTATAAAGAACGACACCTGGCCGATTTTCAATATCGGCCAGAGTTTGTTCCATTTGTTCTTCAGTTCGTACAAGCGTGTGCAAGTGTTCCAAAGCCCGAGCACCTCTATATTGCGCGCATGAAGCTTTCATCATGGCAACCAGAGTTTCTCCGGTTGAATCCGAAACCATATGAATATGGAAGTAAATGGCGATATTCGAATTTTTGGATAACACGTATTTTTTACTCAGGCTTTTTTGACCCTATCCCCAGCGAAACCGCACATCCAAGTTTTATTGTGAATCCCACTAACAAATCTGGCCTATTTCATGAATTCATACACGGGGAAAAGAAAATTCCAAGAATTACATGAACTTCGAGGATAAGAAATGACTCAATTTTATCCATAGATTTATCCACTATGAGTATTACCTATTTTCGTATGATGTGGCATTTATCCACATATTCATTTGTACATAATTAAATTTATACTCTGTGGATAAAGTTCTATAAGGTTAATTGATATTAACACAGATCAATAAAAGGTTAATTTCATCCACATTCTCCACCTCCCTACAACTATTCCTTCTTTATTTATAATATAGAGAGATTCAGATTTGGGGATGAACAGGTTTAACATCTTGCCAAAAAACGTCTTAAATGTGCTCAGCGGTAAAATAGAAACACCGCCCCCTATCTGGATGATGCGCCAGGCGGGTCGTCACCTGCCTGAATATCTTGAAATCAGGGCCCAGGCTAAAAACTTCATAGATTTTTGTTTTTCACCAGACCTGGCTTCTGAAGTGACTCTTCAACCTGTCAGGCGCTATGATATGGATGCCGCAATTTTGTTCGCCGATATATTATTAGTGCCTATAACCCTTGGTCGTGATGTCAGATTCGAGAAAGGGGTTGGGCCTGTTCTTGATCCGTTATCTGTCGCGGACATTAGGAAATTCGATCCAGATATGAGCCATCTTGAACCGGTTTATGAAACGGTGAGACGGGTGCGGGCTGAATTAGATGAAAATAAAACGCTAATCGGTTTTTGCGGCGGACCCTGGACCGTTGCGACTTATATGATTGAAGGGCGCGGCACACCGAGTAAAGAAGGGGCAAAAAGATTTGCTTATGAACATCCAGAAGCAATGGATGAGTTGTTAAAGGCTTTAGCAGAAACAAGCGCTTTATATCTGATCAAGCAAGCGCAAGCGGGTGCAGATGTTTTAAAGATCTTTGAAAGCTGGGCTGAAGGGTTATCACCGGCTTTATTTGATAGGTTGGTTATAGCACCGACCAAGATGATTATAGATCGGGTCAGATCGGCTGGGATTAATTGTCCAATCATTGGGTTTCCTCGTGGAGCGGGTCTGAATGCGGGTCGATACGCCCATAAAACGGGTGTAACCGCAATTGCCGCGGGGACAGATGTTCCGTTGCATAAATTCAGAGAGATTATACCATCTGCGATGCCGGTTCAGGGCAATCTGGATCCATTAGCGTTAAGGATTGGCGGCAAGGCGCTTGAAGCCGCCGTGCAAAATGTACTAGATCAAATAACAGGCCCACATATTTTTAATTTGGGTCACGGCGTGTCACCAGATGTCAAAATCGAAAATGTTCACGCAGTGATTAATCATGTGCGGACGGGTCGAGGTGATTATGTCTGAATATTATGAATGGATCCGGGCGGGCCATATTATTTTTGTCATCTTTTGGATGGCCGGTATGTTATATTTGCCGCGACTATTTGTTTATCACAGTCAGGCTGAACCGGGTGGGGAACTTGATGAAACTCTGAAAATTCAAGAACGCAAACTTCTACGAATAATAATAAACCCGGCAATGATCCTGGCTTTTGTTTTTGGTTTGATGCTTATTCATATTCGCTGGGAAGTATTTACCAGTTCAGCCTGGTTATATGTGAAACTCGCCGCAGTTTTTGTTATTTTTGGATTTCATGGTTTGCTATCTGCGGACCGGAAAAAATTTGAACGGGGCGAAAGACCCCGCAGTGAAAAATTTTATCGTCTATCCAATGAAATCCCGGCGCTTTTGACTGTTCTGATTGTAATCATGGCGGTGATAGAGCCTTTTTAATTTACTTGACGCTCTATTTCATTTATGATTATGGGACGTTATCAACAAAGTCGGCTGTTCTAGCCGCCCTCTTCTTAATCCAAAATTCTAATAATGAAGAGCGAATAACCCCAACGGAATATTATGTCTGATACAAGTATAGATATCGAAAACCTGAAATCCATCAGTCTGGATGACCTCAAAGAGAAAAAACCGGCGGAATTGATCCGGTTTGCGGAAGCTGTCGGCATTGAAAATGCGGGCAGTATGCGCAAGCAGGATATTTTCTTTTCGGTTCTTAAAGATCTGGCTGAACGGGATATTGAAATTAATGGCGGTGGAGTCATTGAAGTCCTGCAGGACGGATTTGGATTTCTTCGCGCACCCGAAGCGAATTATTTGCCGGGCCCTGACGATATTTATGTAAGCCCGAAACAGATCCGTAAATTTGGACTTCGCACAGGTGATACAATTTCAGGGCAAATCCGGAGCCCGCGCGACAATGAGCGTTATTTTGCGCTGACCGAAGTTGCCAATATCAATTTCGAGACACCAGAAAATGCACGAAATAAAGCTCATTTTGACAATTTGACACCGCTTTATCCGGACCAGCGCCTGTCTATGGAAATTGAGGATCCAACCCGTAAAGACCTGTCAGGACGTATTATCGATATTGTGTCACCGATCGGTAAAGGCCAGCGCGCCTTGATCGTGGCCCCACCACGTACAGGTAAGACGGTATTGTTGCAAAATATTGCGCATTCCATCGAGGCCAATCACCCGGAATGTTATGTTCTTGTTCTTTTGATTGACGAGCGGCCTGAAGAAGTCACGGACATGCAGCGTTCTGTAAAGGGCGAAGTTGTAAGCTCTACCTTTGACGAGCCTGCGACACGCCACGTTCAGGTGGCCGAAATGGTCATACAAAAAGCCAAACGCCTGACCGAACATGGTAAGGATGTGGTGATTTTGCTGGATAGTATTACCCGGTTGGGTCGCGCTTATAATACGGTTGTCCCAAGTTCGGGGAAGGTTTTGACCGGTGGTGTCGATGCCAATGCTTTGCAGCGTCCCAAACGCTTTTTCGGGGCAGCCCGGAATATAGAAGAAGGTGGATCTTTAACGATTATTGCAACGGCTTTGATCGAAACTGGTTCGCGTATGGATGAGGTTATCTTTGAAGAATTTAAAGGTACTGGTAACAGCGAAATTATCCTGGATCGGAAAGTTTCTGATAAACGGGTTTTCCCGGCGATAGATGTGACCAAGTCTGGCACGCGAAAAGAAGAATTACTGGTAGATCCAGTTGAGCTTCAAAAAACTTTCGTTTTGCGTCGAATTTTGAATCCAATGGGAACAATGGATGCTATCGAGTTTTTGATCTCCAAACTTAAAGAAACAAAATCAAATTCAGACTTCTTTGACAGTATGAATACCTGATGTCATGCCAGATTTTATATTCTGGTCGATTATAGCGTCAGTGGTTCTCACCCTGGCGCTTAATTTTTTGCCGGTCTTGTTTCCCAAGGCGAGCCGAAAAACTTTTGATCACCTAAAAAGCAAGATAGAAGAACAGGAACGTCAGATCGAATGCGGAGAGCGCCCACGGGTAAAAGTATTTTTCCCCTGGAAAGCCATGATAATCATATCCATAGCTTTAACCTTGTTTTTGAATTTAGGCTTCTTCATGCGCTAAGGGTTTTTGGTTTAACCGGTAAAATACCCAGCCGCCCGCTAAACCGGCCAGGCCTTGTAGGAAGTAACCAAAACCATCTCGGGCGCCAGCGACCAAGTTGATATCAAAAAACGCCATTTTCATTCCGTTTAGCAAGATTATGATTGCGACAAACCCTGCGCCTAAAACGAGCAGAAATTTTAGGTGCGGCAATTTACGGGCGATTAATAGCGCGACGATCATTGCGACAAGAAAGGCTACAAAAACGAAGACTATATATAAAGACCCAAAATATTTGAGATCATAAGCGGTCATCGATAATCTATCAGAGAAACCAATCTCTCCGCCAAGTTCGTTGAGGGCGCTGATAACTTTTTGCGTTGAAAACACCATGCCGAGCATGGTTGTAATTAAAACGGCGACACATAACGGAAATAGAAAATACCTTAGAAATCTGATTATTTTCTTTACCATGGGACTATCCTTGTGATTGGAGTAAGATGGCCTAAAATAATGTTATAGGTCAATCGGAGAGTGAAATGAAATATGGACTTGTCTTTGCTGCGGCTATTCTACTCTCAGCCTGTCAGGAGGCTCAGCCTCCTCATGACGTAACAGATTTGCCTTCAGATAATTTTACCATAGAAGTCCTCTCAAATGATTTGGTGAAACCCTGGGGTGTCGCACCTTTGCCCGGAGAGGGTTATTTGGTTACAGAAATTGGCGGAACAATAAAGCTTGTTTCAGGAAACAAAACTAACGATCTCGAGGGTCTGCCCGACGATATTTTTGTTAACGGACAAGGAGGTTTGTTGGGCGTGGTGCTGGCGCCTGATTTTGAGACCAGTCGCGAAGTTTACATTTCCTATGTTTATGGAACGGCAGATCACAACGGAACGGCAATTTATAAAAGCCGTTTTGATGGAGCTGCTCTCAGGGACGGTCAGGTCATTTTTAAGGCTTCACCTAAACAGGCGGGATCTCATTTTGGCGGGAAAATGGTTTTTTTGCCCGACGATACTCTGGTTTTGACGTTGGGCGATGGTTTTGCGTTTCGCGAAAAAGCGCAGACTTTAGATACTCACTTAGGAAAGATCATCAGAATTAATCGCGATGGAAGTCCAGCAAATAACAATCCTTTTATCAGAGATGAAAATGCTCGGCCGGAAATTTATTCCTATGGGCATCGTAATGTCCAGGGATTGGCTTATGATCTGGCGACCGGCTCATTATGGTCACACGAACATGGACCACGCGGTGGAGACGAGTTGAACCTGATTAAACAGGGGGCTAATTATGGTTGGCCTTTGGCAACGACAGGACGGGATTATAACGGGGCCAGAATTACGCCTTATGATAAATTTGAGGGGACGGAACCCTTCGTCAAGGACTGGGTGCCGTCCATTGCCCCAAGCGGCTTAGTTATTTATCGGGGTGATTTGTTTGAAGACTGGCAAGGGGATGCGTTGATAGGCGCTTTGGCAGGAAAATCGATTTGGCGAGTAGATCTTTCGAACAATAAAGCGGTCGGCGAAGAACGATTGCTCGCGGATCGGGGTCAGAGAGTTCGAGACGTGAAACAGGATTACGACGGGGCTGTATTGGCTTTAACAGAATCGGCAGACGGCGGAGAACTTCTTCGTATTACGCCTAAAAACTAGATGGCGAGTTCGGATACGATATTTGCGCTTTCGAGCGGACCGGGCCGTTCAGGTGTTGCGGTGTTTCGGGTGAGCGGCGAAAATTCCGATCATATAGTAGCGCAATTGGCGCCGGGTCCCCTGCCCCAACCGCGTAAGGCCGTTTTTCGAAAATTAGCAACAAAGGACGGTGAGCCTTTGGATGAAGGTTTGGTAATTCGGTTTAAATCGCCAAAAAGCTTTACGGGTGAAGACCTGATTGAGTTTCAAACTCATGGGAGTCCAGCGGTAATAGAGGCGATGGCAAGCGCGTTAACTCAGGCAGGGGCGAGAGAAGCGCTGCCCGGCGAATTTACACGACGTGCTTTTGAAAACGGGAAAATGGACCTGACTGAGGCGGAAGGTCTGGCAGATTTGATTGATTCTGACAGTCAGGTTCAACGTGCACAGGCTTTACGGCAAATGCAAGGCGGCTTACGGGACGAATATCTTTCTTGGAGAGATAATTTGATAGACGTGCTAGCGGCAATTGAGGGAGAGATCGATTTTCCGGATGAGCAGGACGTACCCAATGAATTAGCCCACGTGGGATATAAACCTTTAGCGGAAACCGTTTCCAAAATGAGATCTCTTTTGGAAGACGGGTTTCGGGGAGAGAAGATTCGGCACGGCTTGGATATAGCCATTATTGGCCCGCCCAATGCGGGCAAGTCCAGTCTCATCAATTTTCTAACCGGGCGTGACACGGCGATTGTATCTCATACTGCTGGAACAACTCGAGACATAGTCGATGCTCATTTTGAATTGGCAGGTCTGCCGGTTAGAATAGCCGACACGGCGGGCCTTAGAGAAACACAAGATGAAATCGAAGCGGAAGGTGTGCGACGCGCTATAAAACGAAGTGAAGACTGTGAATTACGAATTGGGGTGGTTACACCTGAGGATGTGGATACAGAAACACTTAACCTATTGAATAATAATGATATATTGCTGATCAATAAAATTGACATAGAAGAAAATACACACGCCAATTTGGCCAACAGAAAACATTTTCAGGTCAGCTTGAAAACGCGAGAGGGTCTTGATGTTTTTCAAGAAGAGCTAAGAAATAAAGTTCGGTCTGAGTTTTCGATGTCCTCTTCCCCAGGGCTGACGCGAGCGCGTCATCGGGATTGCGTTTCTCGAGCGGTTGAGGCGTTGGAACGGGCGATAAACAATCTTGTAGTGGCTCCAGAGTTGTCGGGAGATGATGTAAGAGTGGCTTTGCACGCGATCAAGGAGTTAGCGGGCGAAACAGATATAGAAGCTGTGCTGGATGCGATTTTTTCCCGGTTTTGTGTTGGGAAATGACAACTAGACCCGCGAGCCCGGAATGTTTCACGTGAAACATTCCCTCTAAACCCCCTTATTGCCACTTTTTATCGACAAAGCTTTTATGAAGGCGTAAAGACCCGCCGATTAAGGTAGGAAAATGAGCGATAGTTCAAAACAAGTTTGGGACGTTATTGTCATCGGGGGCGGGCATGCGGGATGTGAGGCCGCCGCGGCGTCCGCGCGCCTGGGCGCAAAGACCTTATTGTTGACCCATAAAAAGCAAACGATTGGCGAAATGTCCTGTAATCCGGCGATTGGTGGATTGGGCAAAGGTCATTTAGTTCGCGAGATAGATGCTTTGGGCGGCGTTATGGGTCAGGTTGCTGATGCGTCTGGTATTCAGTTTCGATTGTTAAATCGATCAAAAGGTCCGGCCGTCCGGGGGCCAAGAACGCAAAGCGATCGCTGGCTATATAAAAAAGCCATGCAGGACACCCTTTTTTTCTATGATAATTTGTCAATCATGGCGCATGCGGTCGAAGACCTGGTGGTTCAAAACAACCAAGTCGTAGGCGTTTGTACTGAAGATGGTACTGAGTTCCGGTGTGGGAAAGTCGTTTTAACAACAGGTACTTTTTTGAAGGGTGTTATTCACTTAGGTCATGAACGCACGCCGGCAGGGAGATTTGGTGAAAAGCCGGCGATCGGCCTGTCAGACCGACTATATGGTCTGGGCCTTGATATGGGTCGACTTAAGACCGGAACACCGGCCCGTATTGATAAATCGTCAATTGACTGGGAGGCGCTTGAACAGCAGCCGGCGGATGACACTCCCCTGCCCTTTTCTTTTTTGACTGACAAAATTACGGTGCCGCAAGTCACTTGTGCGATTACGCATACAAATGAAACGACGCATGATGTTATTGCGAAAAACATCGATAAATCAGCGGTTTATGGGGGTGGAATATCTGGTCGCGGTCCGCGTTATTGTCCATCAATCGAAGATAAAGTGGTTCGGTTTGCGGACCGGAATAAACATCAGGTTTTTCTGGAGCCCGAAGGCCTTCCGGGAAACCCGGACGGGAATACGGTTTATCCAAATGGGATTTCAACCTCCCTGCCCGTCGATGTTCAAGATGCGTTTTTACGTACTATTCGAGGCCTGGAAAATTGCGTCGTGCAAAGACATGGCTATGCGATTGAATATGATTATGTAGACCCGCGTGAGCTGAGGGCGACGCTCGAAACGCGGAAGCTAATGGGGTTATATTTAGCGGGCCAGATCAATGGAACGACGGGCTATGAAGAAGCCGCGGCGCAGGGATTGATCGCGGGTTTTAACGCTGCCTTGGCAGCCTCAGGATCTGAACCGTTTATACTGGATCGATCACAGGCCTATATTGGCGTTATGATCGATGACCTCATAACCAAAGGTGTTACAGAACCTTACCGCATGTTTACGTCACGCGCAGAATACCGGCTTGTGCTACGCTCAGATAATGCAGATCAACGCTTAACGCCTTTGGGAGAAAAACTTGGCGCTATTTCACCAGAACGGTCCAAAAAGTTCAGTGAGAAACTTGAAGTTCTGGATCAGGCTATGGCTTTGGCCAAACGTCTTGAACACACACCAAACGCGCTCGCGAAGCATGGCATAAAGGTCAATGCTGACGGCGTTCGCCGTTCCGTGCTTGATTTATTAGCTTATCCAGACATTTCGATGCAGGACCTAATGCCGGTTTGGCCGGAACTTGGCTCCTTTCCGGCATTTGCGCATGAGCATTTGGAAACCGAAGCCTTGTATAGTGGTTATATTGAACGCCAGGCGCGCGACATCGCCGCTTTTCGGCGAGATGAGGGGCTCCGACTTTCTGAAACCCTGGATTATGACCTGATTGGCGGTATTTCCAATGAGGTAAAGGAAAAACTTAAGGCCGTGCGTCCGGCAACATTGGGGCAGGCCGCTCGGATTGAGGGTGTAACCCCAGGGGCTTTGACCGCTTTGCTGGCTTATATCAAAAAGGCGGGTTGATGTTTTCAGCTCAAGATTTTGCCGGTCTACCCAATGTTTCACGTGAAACATTTAATGATTTCCAATCCTGGAAAGAGCTTTTAGAAAGCTGGAACGCCCGCATTAATCTTGTTTCGCCGCGGGCAATGGACGACTTTTGGGCGCGCCATGCCTTGGATAGCTGGCAGCTCTGGGCGCATATACCCGCTGAGGCCGAAACCGTTTTAGATCTTGGATCTGGCGCTGGTTTTCCAGGAATAGCTATGGCCATTGGATGTAAGGCTCAGGGCAGGGGGCGCGTTACCCTGGTTGAATCTGCCGGAAAAAAGGCCAATTTCCTAAGAACGGTTATTCGACGCTTAAACCTGCCCGCTGAAGTCTGGGCCGACCGAGCTGAAAAACTCATTGCACAGCCTTATGATGTTATCACAGCGCGGGCTTTTGCTCCTCTAGACCGCCTTTATGGTTATGCACAGCCTTTTTGGGGTCAATCCACAACGGGCTTGCTGCTTAAAGGGGAAAACGTGTCAGAGGAATTGACCCAGGCCGAAAAAACATGGATATCCGACGTGGAAGTAATTCCGAGCCAAACGGACCCGAATAGCGCCGTTTTGAAGGTGAGGGGGCTTCGCACAAAACCACGTGATGGATAATCTATGACCGAGTGCCGCGTAATTTCAATTGTAAACCAAAAGGGCGGCGTTGGAAAAACCACAACAACTATAAATCTCGCTGCCGCATTATCCCTGCGCGGACAGTCAGTTCTTTTGGTGGACATTGATCCGCAAGGCAATGCATCAACGGGTCTCGGAATTGATCGACGCGCACGAGGCATGTCTATTTATAATGTACTGGTTGATGGCGCAGAAATATCGCAGGCCATTCAGTCGACCTCTGTACCTGGATTATCAATTGTGCCGTCGCATATTGATCTCTCATCTGCCGAGCTTGAAATTGGCGCACAAGCCGGACGCACGACCCGGCTCAGAGACGCCATAGAAGCTGTTAAAAGCGATTACGACTATATTCTAATAGACTGTCCCCCGGCTCTAGGGCTTTTGACCGTAAATGCGTTGGCGGCTTCCCGGTCCGCCCTCGTGCCATTGCAATGTGAGTTTTATGCGCTGGAGGGATTATCTCAGCTTTTAAAAACGGTAGAGATGGCCAAAGGCAGTATTAATCCGGATTTGATCATCGAAGGCGTGATGTTGACCATGTATGACAAACGCAACCGCCTATCGGCGCAGGTCGCACAAGACGTGCGCAAACATTTGGGGCGAGCCGTTTTTCAATCTGTTATTCCGCGCAATGTTCGCGTTGCTGAGGCCCCATCATTTGCCAAACCAGTTATGATGTATGACCCAGACTGCGCTGGGGCCCGAGCCTATATGGCCTTGGGCGACGAACTATTAAAGCGCCACGGTCGGCTAAAAAATAAATAAATGAACGGGGTAGATTATGAGTGAAGACAAAAAACATAAAGAAAGCAAAGCCCAGACGCGCGGATTAGGCCGCGGGCTTTCTGCGCTTATGTCTGATGTTGCGGTTCCAGGCTTTGAAGACTCCAAGCCACAGGCCAAAGACGCCGAACCCTCAAAGCTCGAGGCGACCAAAAAACCAGGGATTTCAACCCTGGCTATGGATCAGCTTGTTCGAAACCCTGATCAGCCCCGGCGTCATTTTGATAAAGCCCAGCTTCAAGAACTTTCAGATTCGATAAAAGACAAAGGGGTCTTACAACCCATCCTCGTTCGTCCTTTGCCTAAGGGGGCAAAAACCCCAATTGATATTTCTCACAACAAACCAGTTTATCAAATCATTGCGGGTGAAAGACGATATCAGGCCGCGCTTAATGCAGGCCTGTCCGCAATGCCGGTCTTTATCCGGGCGATTACAGACCAGGAAGCCTTGGAAATCGGCATCGTTGAAAACGTTCATCGGGCAGACCTAAACCCAATGGAAGAGGCGCTGGCTTATAAATCACTATTAACCCAGTTTAAGCGCACTCAGGAAGACGTGGCTCAGGCCGTTGGGAAATCGCGGTCTTACATCACCAATATGTTGCGATTGCTGAATTTGCCCGACGGGGTTCAGGAATATCTCGCAACAGGCAAAATCTCGACCGGCCATGCTCGCGCCATTATTGCAGCGCCCGACCCCACAATGCTCGCTGAAGAAATTGTCAAAAATGACCTCTCGGTTCGGGCAGCTGAAGATTGGGTTCGCCGTTTAAAAACAGAGGCCAGCCCCGAAAACCCTAGAACCAAATCATCTAAATCGGCTGATGAACGGCGTCTCGAGGCTCGAATTATGGACGCCACCGGACTGTCTGTAGATATTCGGCACAAAGGGCCAAACGGCGAAGTGCGGATCAAATATAAAAATTCTGATGAGCTTGATGAGCTATTAAAAGTATTGTTGCGCCCATAATCTTAACCAATTCATTACCGAATAGATTCGGTAACATTAAACTTTATTATCGATTATCAACAAAAATTAATTTGAGACATGTGTCGTTTTGTTTTATTGAAAAACAATAAGACGAGAGCGACTATTCCGAAACCCCTCAGGACCTTTGCTTTCCTTTTATAAATTGGAGCGGTGCCACGCTCCTTCATGAGAGAGATTAGAAAGGAGACGACTCATGTTAAATTTTAAAACCCTGGCTGTTTCAACGCTAGCCCTCGGCGCTGTTGCCGTGACTATTCCGGCTCAAGCGGCTATAACGTCAAGCTACAAGGTAGAAACCCGTATTAAAGTAGCCGACCTTCAAACCGAAGCTGGCCTTATCAAGGTTTATAATCAATTGCTTGAACAGGCCGAGCGCGAATGCGCCTCTGTTCGGGCTCCAAGGTTAGCAGAACAGCGCATGGCAAAGGCCTGCGCCGAGGACCTGCTAAACGATTTCATTTCCAGCGTTGGTAATGACAAACTCACCCGTATGCATCAGGAAAAAAATACGGGATAATTACGGGTCTCTCCCGTTATGAGGCGAGGCTTTGTAAGCTATTCGCCTCATAATCCTGATCCCGCAATGCCTTAATGGCCGCCACGCATGCGCTGGCGGCCGCGGCCGTTGTAAAATAGGGGATGCGTTGAGTTAAAGCCGTACGCCTTAAAGAAAAACTGTCTTTCAAAGACTGCTTGCCGGATGTTGTATTAAAGACAAGGGCGACGTCGCCATTCTTCATGGTGTCCACAATATGGGGGCGACCTTCGTGAACCTTACGGACATATTCAACATCCAATCCTTGTTCACGTAAGAATTTTGTCGTCCCGCCGGTTGCCAGAATGGTAAAGCCCATTTCAATTAAATCGCGGGCCAGACCAGCCATAAGGACCTTGTGGTCATCTTTCACCGAAATAAACACCTTGCCTGAGCTCGGAAGAACAACGCCGCCGCCCAACTGACTTTTGGCGAAGGCCATGCCGAAATTATCGGCCAGGCCCATAACTTCTCCGGTTGAGCGCATTTCTGGGCCCAAAACCGTGTCAACGCCAGGAAAGCGCGCGAAGGGGAAAACCGCTTCCTTGACCGCAATCTGTCCCTTATCAAAAGTCGAAAGATCGAACTGAGAAATTTTCTGACCGGCCATCACTTTCGCGGCAATATTTGCAACTGGTAGACCAACCGCCTTGGCGACAAATGGCACAGTGCGCGAGGCCCGTGGATTAACCTCAATCAGATAGACAGTTTCGTCTTTGACCGCGAACTGGATATTCATTAATCCGACCACACCCAGTTCAAGGGCAAGGGCTTCGGCCTGGCGACTCATCTCGTCGGTGATGTCTTTGGATAATGTATATGGCGGTAATGAACAGGCACTGTCGCCGGAATGGACCCCAGCTTCTTCGATATGTTCCATGATCCCTGCAACATAGACATTTTCACCATCGCATATCGCGTCAACATCCACCTCAATCGCATCCCTGAGATATTGATCAATCAAGAGAGGAGATTTTCCGGATACTTTCACGGCTTCATTCACATAGCGACGCAGCTCTTTGGTATCAGACACGATTTCCATACCGCGTCCTCCCAGCACATTTGAGGGCCGAAGCACTACCGGATAGCCGACCTTTTCTGCGGCCTTTTCGGCGTCCTCCGCATTATTGGCAATCGCATTATTAGGCTGGCGCAAATCTAATTTTTCGACGAGAGCTTTAAATCGCTCGCGGTCTTCCGCGCGGTCAATGGCGTCGCGAGCCGTCCCCAATAAGGGTATATTATTGGCTTCCAGCGCCTCGGATAATTTCAACGGCGTCTGTCCGCCAAATTGAACTATGACGCCTTTTAGATTGCCAGATGCTGTCTCTTTGGCGATCAACTCCAATACGTCTTCTTCAGTCAAAGGTTCAAAATATAACCGGTCAGACGTGTCATAATCCGTTGAAACCGTTTCCGGGTTGCAATTGACCATGATCGACTCAATATCCAGATCCGCCATCGCAAAAGCGGCATGGCAGCAACAATAGTCGAACTCAATGCCCTGGCCGATACGGTTAGGACCGCCGCCCAGTATAATGACTTTGTCGCGATCTGAGATCCGCGCCTCGCATTCTACCTTTCCGTCAAAGCTGGGAAGCTCGTAGGTCGAATACATATAGGGTGTTTTGGCCGCGAATTCTGCCGCGCAGGTATCAACACGCTTAAACACGGGCCTGACGCCAGCCTTTTGACGGGCCGCGCGAACGTCAGTCTCGGCCATACCGGTTAGCTCACCTATGCGGGCATCAGAAAACCCTTCGGACTTAATCGCGCGCCACTCAGTTTCCGATTTTGGCAACCCGTTATCTTTCAGGTGGGCCTCGGCTTTCATCAAAACTTCGAACTGACGCAGGAACCAGGGGTCAATGGACGTATATTGATGCACCTTCTCGACCGATAGCCCGTGCCGGAAGGCTTGCGCGACAACCTGCATGCGATCAGGAGCCTGAATGGAGAGGCGCGATTTAATCGCTTTATCCAAATTGCCATCATCCGCTTCAATTTCAATTTCGTTGAGGCCCGTTAAACCGGTTTCGAGTGAGCGTAAGGCTTTTTGAAAACTTTCGGTAAAAGTTCGACCGATGGCCATCGCTTCGCCGACAGACTTCATCGAGGTGGTCAGGCGGGCTTCACTGCCCGGAAACTTTTCAAAGGCAAAGCGCGGAATTTTGGTGACGACATAATCAATGGTCGGTTCGAAAGATGCTGGCGTCGCGCCTGTGATATCATTGTCTAGTTCATCCAGCGTATAGCCAACGGCCAGCTTGGCCGCAATTTTTGCTATTGGAAATCCAGTGGCCTTAGAGGCGAGGGCAGAAGATCGGGAAACCCGCGGGTTCATTTCAATAACCACCATACGCCCGGTCGCCGGATCAACGGCAAATTGGACGTTAGAGCCGCCGGTTTCCACGCCAATTTCACGCAAGACGGCTATCGAGGCGTCCCGCATCCGCTGATATTCCTTGTCTGACAAAGTTAAAGCCGGGGCGACGGTAATAGAATCGCCCGTATGCACACCCATCGGGTCTATATTTTCTATCGAGCAAATAATGATGCAGTTATCCGCTTTGTCGCGCACGACTTCCATCTCATATTCTTTCCAGCCCAAAAGACTTTCATCAATGAGAACCTGATTGGTTGGCGAGGCCGACAGCCCCGAGCGAACATAATGTTCAAATTCTTCGCGGTTATAGGCAATGCCGCCACCAGTGCCGCCTAGGGTAAAGGCCGGCCGAATTATGGCCGGTAATCCGGTTTCTTCCATGCGGTTAAGAGCGTTGGCCACGCCTTGGGCAATGTCACCTTCCGGGGCTGTAATAATCGTGGCGCGCGGATTTTCCAAACCGATTTTGGTCATAGCCGCGGCAAAGCGCTCGCGGTTTTCGGCCTTGTCGATAACGTCCGCTTTGGCCCCGATCATTTCAACACCGTATTTTTCCAGCACACCCATTTCTTCAAGCTTGAGAGCGGTATTGAGCGCAGTTTGCCCGCCCATGGTCGGGAGCAGGGCGTCAGGGCGCTCTTTGGCAATAATCTTTTCGACAAATTCAGGCGTGATCGGCTCGATATATGTTGCATCCGCCATGCCCGGATCCGTCATGATTGTGGCCGGGTTAGAGTTAACAAGGATGACCTTATAGCCTTCATCTTTTAAGGCTTTACAGGCCTGCACGCCGGAATAGTCAAATTCACAAGCCTGGCCGATAATAATGGGCCCCGCTCCGATGATCAGAATACTTTCAATATCCGTGCGTTTTCCCATTTCTGCCTCACAAAATCGGACCGAATCCCGGTCAAAAAGCCAAATTGTCTCCCTGTAATGAGGACCGCGCTTCGTGACAAGATAAATGTGCGTTTTAGTCCGAAATTGTGGCCGGTTTGCCGAGGATATATTGAACAGGCATAGACCATGGACAAATTCGGGCATTTTCGAGTAATGTTTTTGGAAATTGGGTTTTAAGAGGTCAGAATGGTATTTCGGAATTCCATGGGCGGTAGACGCCGTCGCGGAGGTTTTCGCTGGCAGATTATGCTATTATTCGCGATCGGCGCCGGCATTTATTATTTTGCTAATCAGGAAACCGTTCCGATCACCGGACGCAAACAGCTTCGGACCATGAAGCCAGCCCAGGAAATGCAGCTGGGTCTGCAATCCTATCAGCAAATTCTCAACGATAACCGAAACAATCTGGTCCGCTCCGGTGAAGCCTATGACACCGTTCAACAAATCGGTGACAATATTGCGCGTGCGGCTGAACCGTGGGACCCGGGTTTTAATTGGACGTTTAATGTGATCCGCTCAGAGCAAGCCAATGCATTTGCGCTGCCGGGGGGATATACGGCCGTTTATACGGGCCTCTTGCCTATCGCGGAAAATGTGGACGGCCTGGCCGTGGTCATGGGTCACGAAATTGCCCACGCCTTGGCCCATCACGGGGCTGAACGCATGGCGCAACAAAATATGCAACGCATTGTCGGCGCCGGCGTATCGCTTGGGGCAGGGGGCATGGATATGGGGTCTCAGCGCGCTATTATGGGCGTGTTTGGCGGTATTTCTCAATATGGATATGCTTTACCCTTTTCACGTTCTCACGAAAGCGAAGCCGATCGGATTGGTTTAATTTTAGTGGCGCGCGCCTGCTATGATCCACGCGAAGCCCCGAAACTATGGGAACGCATGGGCGCTCAGGCCGGGGCTACACCGCCAGAATTCCAAAGCACGCACCCATCGCCGTCAACGCGGGTTCAAAATTTCAAAGAATGGATGCCCGAAGCGATCGAGATTTATAATCAGAATTGCTCCCGTAAAATCTAGCCATGTCTGACCGCGTTCTTGTTACCGGTATTTCCGGATTTATTGCCGCCCATACGGCAGAAAAACTGCTTGGCCAGGGCTATCAGCTGCGCGGCACGGTTCGCGATAAATCCAAGGGCGAAACCATTCGGCGGGCTTTGCTGGATAAAACCGGCTCGGATGAAGGACAGCTCGAATTGGTTGAAGCCAACCTCGCCTCTGATGCGGGGTGGGAAGACGCAGTCAAAGATTGCCGTTACATCCAGCATATTGCGTCGCCCTTACCAATCGATCCGCCGAGCGACCGGGAAGCTTTAGTGCCTGAAGCTAGAGCCGGAGCACAGCGGGTTTTGGAAAACGGCTTTTCCGCTGGAGTTGAGCGTATTGTCATGACGTCATCCATTGCGTCAATGATCGGTCAACCCGATCGCAAAAAGACATTTCATTTTGGAGAGAATGATTGGTCCGACCCGGATTGGAAGCCGCTCCCGGCTTATCCCGTTTCCAAAACAAGGGCGGAGTTGTCTGCCTGGGCCTATGTGGAGGCTCAAGGGCTCAAAGAAAAATTGACAGTGATTAATCCCGGCATGGTATTTGGACCTGATCCTTATGAAAATGCCAGTGCGTCTTTGGCGGTGATCAGTTCATTATTGCGGGGCGATTTCCCGCGAGCCCCGAAAGTGGCCTTTCCAATCGTCGATGTTCGAGACGTGGCCGCGATCCATGTGGGCGCTATGACCTCTAAGGACGCAGGTGGTCGCAGATTGATAGCCGCGTCGAACACGCTGAGCTTTGTTGAAATTGCAGATATATTAAGGGCGGCTTATCCGGCGGCTAAAAAGCTGCCAAAAGGTGAGCTGCCGAACTTCATTTTGAAGATCCTGTCAAATTTTGATGAACGGGTTAAAACAATATTGTCAGATCTTGGCATTCGGCACGAAGCCGACGCCGCCTATGTCACCAATTTAACCCAGGTCGTCCCGCGCCCGGCCAAAGAGGCCGTTCTGGCGGCGGCGGAAAGCCTGATCGCAAATGGCGTGGTAAATTTGGACGATTAAAGTGCCGCTGCAAAGCGCTCAAACAGATAAAGACTGTCTTGAGGGCCAGGGCTGGCTTCCGGGTGATGCTGAACGGAAAAGACCGGCTTGCCTTTCACCTGAATGCCGCAATTTGTACCATCAAATAATGACACATGTGTTTCTTCGCAGCTGTCGGGCAGGCTGTCTCGGTCAACCGCAAATCCGTGATTCATGGAAACGATCTCAACTTTATTGGTTGTGTGATCCATGACGGGATGGTTGGCGCCGTGATGGCCTTGCTCCATTTTAATGGTCTTGGCCCCCAAAGCGAGGGCAAGCATCTGATGGCCCAAACAAATTCCGAGCATAGGCATATTGGCTGTGAGTAATTCCTGAATAACGGGAATGGCATAGGATCCGGTCGCGGCCGGGTCACCGGGGCCATTTGATAGAACCACGCCGTCCGGACGCATAGCCAGAATATCTTTTGCAGAAGTTGTGGCCGGAACAACAGTCACAGCCAAATCCTGAGAAACGAGGTTGCGCAGAATATTGCGTTTGACGCCATAGTCGATCACGACAACTTTTTTGGTACCATCTTTATCTGAAAACCCGTCCGGCCAGACCCAACGGGCTTCGCGCCAACTAAACGCTGTCTCCGTATGGACGTCTGCGGCGAGATCAGCCCCAACTAATCCATTCCAGCCCCGGGCAGTTTCTATCAATGCATCAATATCAAAATGGCCTTGTGGGTCATGGGCGATAACACCGTTCGGCATACCGTTTTCGCGAATAAAAGCCGTCAGTGCCCGTGTGTCTATTCCGGAAAGCCCTATAATCTGCCGATCTGTCAGCCAGTCATGCAGATGTGATTGAGACCGCCAATTTGACGGCGCCGTAACCGGCGCTTTGAAAATAGCGCCGCGGGCCGCTTGTTCTGATCTTTCACACGAGGCTTCTTCATCTTCGGGCGTCGTCCCCGTATTGCCGATATGGGGGAACGTAAAACAGATAAGCTGTTCCGCATAAGACGGGTCGGTTAAAATTTCCTGATATCCAGTAATGGCGGTATTGAAGCAGACTTCACCGACGGCTTGTCCGATATGGCCGCATCCCTGGCCAAAAAAAACGTCCCCACTGGCGAGGACGAGAACAGCTGTTGCTTCGGCATTCAACTCTTGCATTTCGGTCTTTATCCCTCTAAAGGCCCGCGTTTTCACGCGTTGCGCCCGTTTAATCGGGCTCTTGAAAGGATGCAAGGGGCAAATTTGTTCCTATATGTGAAAATGCAAATTTAACAATTATCCCCTTTTCGGTTTGGCGAGCATCTGCTTTAATCCCGCGTCTTAGGGGAGACAGAGTAAAAAATAATATGG
Organism: Hellea sp.; assembly: GCA_020629135.1. Taxonomy (GTDB): domain Bacteria; phylum Pseudomonadota; class Alphaproteobacteria; order Caulobacterales; family Maricaulaceae; genus JACOMS01. The sequence goes on along the minus strand of JAHDDX010000006.1, from coordinate 9,992 downwards.
CTTTACGCACAGATATTAATGACAGTGTCAAAGACGCTATGAAATCCAAAGACGCGATACGCTTGTCCACTTTGCGCTTAATCAATGCGGCGATCAAAGACCGGGACATCGCGGCGCGCGCCGAAGACCGCTGCGACGGGATTGGCGATGATGAAATCTTGGCGCTTTTAGCCAAAATGGTGAAACAGCGGGAAGAAAGCGCGCAAACCTATGAAGATAATGGCCGCCCGGAGCTGGCGGACCGCGAACGTACTGAGATTGATGTAATCCGGGTATTTATGCCCAAGCCGTTGACAGATGACGAGCTAAATACGGTGATTTCAGGTTTCATTGATGATCTGGGTGCAACCTGTCTCAAAGATATGGGCAAGATCATGGGAAAACTTAAATCCAGTTATGCCGGTCAAGTCGATATGGGCAAGGCGGGCGCCATCGTTAAAGGCCATCTAAACGGCTAAGACGCCTGAACTTTGCCATATTCCTATTGCTAATAGATTTTTAACGCTGAATTGACAGCGTGAGGATAATTATGGCTCGCGCACTTATATTTGATTCTGGGGTTGGTGGACTATCAGTTTCGGCTGAGATTCGATCGCGCCTGCCTGACCTGAAACAAATCTATGTGGCAGATGACGCCTTTCGGCCCTATGGCGAAAAATCAGAATCCGCGCTCAGGAAGCGCCTGCCTGGGTTGATCAGAACTTTGTCCATTATGACAAAGCCGGATATTATTGTCCTGGCCTGTAATACGGCGTCCACCGCAGCGCTGGATGCGATCAGAGCGGAAGCCGACATGCCGGTTGTCGGGGTTGTGCCCGCCATTAAGCCCGCTGCGGAAAAGTCTGACAAAAACGTTATCGGCGTTTTGGGAACACCGGGAACCGTCCGGCACAAATATGTGGACGGCTTGATTAATCGCCATGCCGCCCATTGCCGTGTGATGTTGCATGGGAGTACTCAACTTGTGACCCAGGCTGAAAATAAACTGGCCGGCATGCCGGTTGATATGACGGTTGTAGAAAATGAAATTCGACCGTTTTTTGAAAATGAACCTGGCCAAATACCCGACCAAATCGTTTTGGCCTGCACCCATTTTCCGTTGCTTAGAGCGGAGTTATCTCAGGCCGCGTCAAGGCCAGTAAGCTGGGTCGATTCTGGTACTGCGATCGCGCGACGTACGGAAAGCCTGCTGGGTGTGAAAGGTGCAGATAAACGACCAGGAAAGGACCTGGCCTTCCTGATCGGCCCACCAACCTCCAAAAAACGTCGATCAGCATTTTCTAAATTCGGATTTGACTCGGTGGTGGGGTTAATGCCCGAAAGCAAACTTCCAGATTAAAAACAAGGCGACCAAAACTGCAAATATGGCAAAAGTAAATTTGCCAAAATGCTCCTTGAGCCAATATTCGGCCGTATCGCCAAACTTTTTGACAATACCTGCGACAAGAAAGAACCGAAGTGATCGGGAAAGTACGCTGGCGGCAACAAATATCGCAAAATTGATTTTCAGCGCTCCGCTCATAATGGTGATGACCTTGTAAGGGAAAGGCGTGAAACCAGCCCCGAACACACCGAGGGCACCATATTCGCGGATAGTCGCGCTGAAGCTTTCCATTTTTTCGGCCTTGCCGATTTTTTCAAGGTAAGGCTCTGCAAGGACCTCGAAAAAGAACAGGCCTAAAAAATAACCAAATATGCCGCCGAGCACCGAAAACAGCGAGCAAATAAAAGCTATCCGCCAGGCCCGGCTATGATCGGCTTGAACCATCGGGATAAGTAGAGCTTCCGGAGGTATCGGAACCGGAAAAATTGAGCTTTCTATAAATGAGTACCCAGCCAGAACGGGCTCGGCCCGTTTATCGCCAGCTGTCGCCTTGATGCGCTCATACCATTGATCTAAAAATGCGAGTCGACCTTTCATGAGGCGCTCCTAACAGGCTGGAAGTGAAAATTACTTTAATGCAAAGGGATTAAGTTCGATCGCGTCCATTAAATAGGAAGTAATGCGCTGGTGCGCCCAAAAGTATTTAACAGGGTTTCAGAAACCGAAGATATCATGGTTGGCGTTTTTATTCTGAGGGTTGCAGGCGTGAGCTTAAAAATACAGTCAGGCTCTTCGCCTGTCACCACTTCCTGGTATCCCATGGCCCATCCCGGAAACTCACGTTCAGCTATATTTCGGCGCGATAAAACAAGAGGAGATTTGTGCCGGCTGTCTTTTTCGATACGGGCATATAATGCTTCTATAATGCTTTCTTGACCTTCCAAGAATTGTATTATCAAGCCGCCGTAAACCAGCAACAAGCCAGTTATTTGATTTTCACCATTAAAGCCTGCAGATAAAAGAGCTATGTCTTTGAAAACTTTTTTGTCCTGACCATCCAGCATAGAACTGGTGTAAACGAGTGAAAATGTTTGTTGTTTCATAGCCTGCCTCACGTCCACCCCAATTGGGCGCGAATAGTCTCGATTAACACGTTAGGCCTTAGTTCGCAAATTCATAGAACTATTCAAATATTTATTGACCTATTAAAACCCGAAGCTATGTTGCGCGCCTGATCCGGATCTCAGATCTTGGCCGATGTGGCGGAACCGGTAGACGCGCTGGATTCAAAATCCAGTTCCCATTGGGAGTGAGAGTTCGAGTCTCTCCATCGGCACCATTCAAACACCTGAAATTAATAGAAAATTTAGCATAGTCAACATTTAGTGTTGAATTGGACGCGTGGCACAAAATCTGGGGTGTGACATATATTTGACAGTTTTATGACAAGTGTGCTATATAACTGTCATAATAATAAGGAGAATTGGCTATGTATATCTCTCAACGCGTTTTATTTCGCGGCGAAAAAGCAACCAGAAACGCTGGCGTGTTTAACAAGCATGACGGTGAAGACCGAAACACTGTGTTCGTCGCAGGATTGGCGGCCGGACTGGTTTCACTGATTGCTGTTTTCAGCACGCTCTAAACCAACAAGATTTTTTACCCTTTTAAGAACCGGGCCAAGTGGCCCGGTTTTTTCATGGGCGGAGTAAGGTTTTTGAAATTAGAGCACGGTCATGCGCGGGATTCTCCCATTGCAATTTTTTAAATAGGCTGACATTAGATTATCGCGTATAAATATGAACCGCTCTTGAAGCGCCTTAACCAATAAAACGATCCTGCCATACAAGCAGACAGGGGAATCAGCGAAATCACAATGCGAATCCGCAAGTCATATATTGAATGGGGTATTTTGGCATTTCAGCTTCTGCTTGTGGGGCTGATCGCTTATTTTCTTATTCGTGCTGTGATCGGATTTACCAATCCCGAAAGTAACTGGCAACCGGTGAGCACCGGCGGAGGCGTTTTGCCGTCGCAAAACAGCACGGCGGCTGCGAATTTGGACCTGAGCTTTGACCCCTTCCATCGCACGCAAACGATTGCAGTGGAGTTGCCTGAGGATTTGGGCTCCGACGCGCCTGAAACGAGCCTTGATTTAACGCTTGTTGGTCGAATTACCGGAGAGCCCGCAACAGCGACATTGGAAATACCTGACGGGTCACAAAAATCTTATCAGATTGGCGAGGAAATCCTCAATGGCGTGACCTTGGAATCCGTGCACCCCGATTATGTTGTCATCTCTCAAAACGGCAAGCTCGAACGTCTGACATTTGGGGAGTCTGTTGCAACGGGACTCCAAGCTAGCATTGAGGCCCTGCGGAATGCCCCGCAAATTGACGCGCGCACATTGTTGCGATCGGTTTCTTTATCGCCCGCGATGACCGATGACGGCGAACCCCGCGGGATGAGAATTTCGGCGCTGGACGGCAAAATCAAGCTCGAGGATTTCGGGTTGCAATCCGGTGATATTCTAACTCATATTGGCACAATGGATCTTCGGTCCGGGCGGCCCAATTTTAGAGACATGCAGCAAGAGCTCCGCAATGCGAACTCCGCTCAAATAAAACTTTTAAGAAACGGACAGCCGATGACGGTTGAAATTAAACTATGATTAAACGCCTGCTCCTTACCGCGACAGCGGCCTTGGCCGTTGCAACGACAAATATTCCTGCGGCGGTCGCCGCTGGCGACCATTTGATCACCATGCAGCAGGCAGACATTCGCGCCTTTATTGATGACGTTTCTGTCGTGACAGGCAAGACCTTTCTTGTAGATCCGCGTATCCAGGGCAAGGTGACCATCTCGTCTGAACAATCCCTCAATCCCCGCGAAGTGTTTGACGTTTTCAAAGACGTAATGCGTGTACATGGCTATACGGTCGTGCGGACTAACGGTGGAGAATACCGGATCACTTTATTACAGGGATCTGCACAGGATGCACCTTTCGTATCAAATGCAGGCGCAAACGGGCAGTTTGCGACAACGGTATTAAAGCTGATAAATGGTGATGCGGCAGAGGCCGCAAAGCTGATCAAACCGGTTTTACATTCTCAGGGTATTGTCACCGCCAACCAAGGGGGCAAAATTATTGTCGTCACAGACTTCCCCGAAAACCTGAGAAAAGCTCGGGAAATCGTTGCTGCACTGGATTCTAACGGCAAACAAATTGAAACGTTTCAGCTGACTAATTTGTCGCCGCGGGATGTCGAAGACGCGTTAAAAACATTGGCGGGCCCAAGAGCGAGCTATCAAGTTGTCTCAATTCCAGGCACCAATAGTTTAATTATAGAAGGCGCACCTGGCGAGATAGCTAAATTGGGACCGATCATTAATCAGATGGACTCGGCCGGCTTCGCCCCTAGAGGCGCGGTGTCAGTAACTCCTCTACGCTATGCAAATGGCGAAGAAATTCTTGGGCTCTTGAACACGCTTCTACCAAATTATACGCGCGAGGGTGAGCCGGTTCCCACAGTCGCGCATGAGGTGGGCAGCAATACAATCGTCATTAGCGCGTCCCCTGAAACTCAGTCTGCGCTTGAACAAATTATACGCAGCCTTGATATCCGCCGCCCACAGGTCCTGGTCGAAGCGATTATTGTTGAGATCAGTGATACAGCCGCGCGCGATCTAGGTGTGCAATTTGCCCTGGGCGGCCTTGATGGTAGCTTTATTCCTTTTATCGGGACAAATTATTCGCAGCAAACGCCGAATGTCTTGAATCTTGCTGGGGCGATAGCCGGCCCTCAGCTGGGGTTTTCGGATGCCGATTCAAGCGCATTGCGATCTTCCGCAATCAGCTCAATTCTCGGCACAAACGGCGTCGTCGTTGGCGGGGGCGGCATTGACAATGACACATTGTTTTCAGCGATCGTAACGGCTCTTGAGTCGGACAAAGACTCAAACATTTTATCAACGCCCTTTGTCACCACCCTGGACAATAAACCGGCCCGCTTTGTTGTCGGCCAGGAAATCCCGATTACGACAGGTGAAAGCCTTGGCTCAAACAACATCAATCCGTTTAGAACGTTTGAACGTAAAGAGGTCGGGATTAAGCTCGATGTTTTACCTCAGATCAGCCAAGGTGATGTTATTCGTCTTGAAATAAAGCAGGAAGTGTCCTCGATTTCGGGCGCGGTCTCGACGATCAGCTCAGACTTCATTACCAACAAGCGCGAGATCGAAACCACAGTTCTGGCTAATGACGGTGAGATAATTGTCTTGGGCGGGCTTATTCAGGATGACGAGCAAATTAATATTGAAAAAGTCCCGCTACTGGGTGATGCGCCGGTTATCGGAAATCTCTTCCGATCAAAAAGCAATTCCCGGGTTCGTCAGAATTTGATGGTATTTTTACGTCCTCGCATCATTCGCGATCAAAGTGATGCGCGACCGCTGACGCAAAGCCGGCTTAATCATATTCGCCAAGAAGATATTAATCAGTCCGGGCGTACGACCTCAAAACTGGATAATTATCTGGAACAACCCTGATTATGAGCGAGTCTCCTTTACCCCGCTTATCCTATAGCTTCGCCCGTAAATTCGGGATTGTCGCGACCGAACAGGACGGGCTGCCTATTTTAGCGCGCCGTGGCGGCGTGCCGATAGAGGCGGTGCTTGAGGCCCGCCGCGTTGTCGATTGCCCGCTCAGCCTGAAAGAAGTCAGCGGATCTGAGTTTGAAAGCCTTATGGCCCAAATTTACGCACAAGGCGATTTGTCAGAAACAGCGGAAACCGCCCTGGGAGAGGATGCAGACCTCCACGCTCTGGCTGACAACCTTCCGCGCACCTCTGATCTGCTGGATAGTGATGATGATGCGCCAGTGATCAAGCTGATTAACGGCATATTGCAAGAGGCCATCAAAACCCGCGCATCCGATATTCACATCGAACCCTATGAGAAGCGCCTGGCGGTCCGCTTTAGAATTGACGGTGCCTTACGCGACACGCTGTCATTATCCGCGCGCCTGGCACCGGTTCTGGTCAGCCGGGTCAAGGTTATGGCAAAGCTGGACATCGCGAAGAAACGGGTTCCGCAAGACGGCCGCTTTTCCCTGAATTTAGGCGAACGCGCTGTTGATGTACGTGTATCAACACTTCCGTCGCAGCATGGCGAACGCGTCGTGATGAGAATTCTGGAAAAAACCAGCTCGCTTTTAAATCTCGCCGACCTGGGTATGGAGCCGGACGAGCTTGCAGATTTTGCGGGTGCCTTGAAGCGGCCAAACGGGATTATTCTTGTCACCGGGCCGACGGGTTCCGGTAAAACCACAACTCTATATGCCTCTCTGACAAAACTTAATGATGGATCACGCAACATACTGACCGTCGAAGACCCGGTTGAATATGCACTGGACGGCATTGGGCAAACCCAGGTCAACAATCAGGTCGGCATGAGCTTTGCTGCTGGCTTGCGGGCCATTCTGCGACAAGACCCGGATGTTGTGATGGTGGGTGAAATCCGAGATCCTGAAACGGCCGAAATTGCGGTTCAGGCGGCGTTAACAGGTCACCTCGTTCTTTCGACTGTTCACACAAATTCAGCGGTCGCTGCGATTACCCGCATGCGCGACATGGGGATTGAGCCGTTTCTTTTGGCATCAACAGTGACGGCTATCGCGGCCCAGCGATTGGTCAGACGGCTTTGCACAGAATGTCGTGAACCGCACAAACCCAGCGCAGCAGAGCTTTCCGATCTCGGCTTTTCGACCCGAAGCCGCGCGACAATTTACAAACCGGTCGGTTGCGCCGCTTGTCATCATATCGGTTATACAGGGCGTCTGGCCTTATACGAAATCGTTATCATGGATGACATCTTGCGCGGCATGATCCATGACGGCGCGCGCGAGGTTGATATGGCGGCCCATGCGTTTAAATCCCGTCGAACCCTCCTGCAAAGCGGCGCCCAGCACGTTATTAACGGCAATACGTCTGTTGAAGAGGTGTTGCGGGTCTGCCGGGCCAAAACCAATTCGGACGATTAAATGGAAACATTTGATTATGCAGCGCTGGACCGGGAAGGAAACCGTCTAACGGGATCAATACCCGCCAATAATGCGCGTGAAGCCCGTGACCTGCTTCGGGCGCGTCAACTCACGCCGATTGACCTAAATAAAGCGCGCGCCAGATCAACCTCACGTCTCACAGGGGAGCGAAAAGCCAGCCATAAAGATATCACACAGGCAACCCGGCAACTGGCAATATTGATAGATGCGGCAACGCCCGTTGAAGAAGCGATCAAAATTGTGGCCGTACAATTTGAACGCTCACCCATGCGACAGATTTTATTGTCCATTCGAGCACAAGTCCTTGAAGGGACCAGGTTTTCAGATGCTCTGAGAGCGCATCCAAAGACTTTTACCGACCTTTATGCCAGCATGGTGGCGTCGGGTGAAGCGTCTGGCCGATTGGCCGAAGTGCTAGATCGTTTGGCCATTGACCTGGAAGCCGCACAGAAGGTACGCAGAAAAATTCTGGCTGCCACTGCCTACCCCATGGTCTTGTCGGTCGTGGCCATGATTGTGGTCGTGATCCTGATGGTGTTTGTGGTCCCGCGCGTGGTTGAGCAGTTTGAGAGTTTTGGCCAGGACCTGCCGGCCTTAACCCGGTTCGTCATTGGTGTGTCGAATTGGATGCAAACTTTTGGCTGGGTCGCCTTAATAATCATTGGCGCGTCTATTTTTTTATTTCGTCAAGCCTTGAAGCGCCCCGCCATTCAATTGCGGTGGCATGAATTTTTGCTCAGCCTGCCATTGATTGGTCGCCTGATCCGAAATCTCAATGCGGCGCGGTTTGCCCGGACCATGGCGGGGCTGATTGACAGTGGCACGCCGGCACTATCGGCCATGGAAACGGCCCGGCACACTTTGCGGAACAGGGTCATGCGCAATGCAGTGACCTCGGCCGCCGTTAAAGTCCGTGAAGGGGCGGCTGTCAGTGCCAGCCTGCGCCAAACCGAAGTTTTTCCATTATTGGTCACACAAATGGTAGCCGGTGGCGAAGCCAGCGGTGATATCGGTAAAATGTTTGAAAAATCGGCGGACTATCTGGAAGGGGAGTTTGAGGCCGCGACCTCCATATTTTTAAACCTCCTGGAGCCGCTGATTATTATTCTGATGTCACTTGTGGTATTATTAATTATTGGCGCTATATTCCTGCCTATTCTCAGATTGAACACATTGGCGTTTTAAGGAGGCCAATATGAAGACAAAACAAAAACGCAAAGAAGACGGCTTCACACTGGTTGAAGTCATGGTGGTCATGGTCATTATTGGCCTATTGGCAACTTTTGTCGTGATTAATGTTCTGCCCAGTCAGGACAAGGCCATGGTGCAGAAGGCGAAAACCGATATCCGGATATTGGAACAGGCGTCGGAAATGTACCGGCTTGATATGCTGGACTATCCGGATGAAAATACGGGCCTGTCCGCCCTACAGGAACTTCCGCCCGGATCGGACAACGCCGATCGCTACCGCCCCGGCGGATATGTGAAGTTTCTACCCGACGATCCCTGGGGCCGCCCCTATGTCTATCGTTATCCAGGTGAAAACGGCGTCATTGATATTTTATCCTATGGCTCTGACGGGGAACCAGGCGGCGAAGGCCTGGCCGCGGACATTGTCAGCTGGGAACAGTAATTCGGACGTTTCGGTTTGACACCGCGCGACAAACAGGCCGGGTTTACACTCGTCGAAATTCTCACCGTTTTGGTGATAATCGGACTTATGGCCAGCGCGGTCGTGATGACCCTGCCTCGTGAAAAGCCGGCCATCTATGCGCAATCCGAAGCGCTAGTCACTGTTTTGAATGGTGCTGCGCAGAACAGCTTGATAACCGGCCGTCCCCATGCCTTAGCCATGTCTAAAACAGCTTTCGCGATATATGATTTTCAAGACGGCGAGTGGCTTGAGGTTAAAAGCCTGCCGCGCCCCGACGGTGTGAAAGCCGAGCTAAGGAAAAACAATCTGGCGATCAAACTGACAGACGATCTTGTGCCCGTGGCGGTCTTTGAGCCGACAGGTCTGGCGACACCATTTGAGCTTGTCCTGTCCGATTTCGATCGTGAGGAAATTCTGGTCAGCTCAGGCGATGGTAGAGTAACCCTTCAGGATAGAGAAACATGATCCGCGGAAAGGAGGCCGGGTTTACCCTGATCGAAGTGCTGGCGGCACTCTTGATCTTTAGCGTAGCAATAATTGGCCTAACAGCGGCGGGCACAGAAAGCGCCCGGTCCGTATCAGCCATTGAGCAAAAAATGCTGGCTGGGATTGTGGCAGATAATGTATTAACCAATGCGCGCCATGAACGTCTACAGGTCGGCGCACGTCGCGGCGAAGAGGATCAACTCGGTCGAAGTTTTGATTGGGATCTGGAAACCCAGGACACAGAGGCCGAAGGATTTTATCGGTTCATTGTCAAAGTCTCATTGCAGGACCAAGGCCAGGTTTTAATCGAGCGCGACGCCTATTTTCGTCGGCCTTCAAGCCCGGCGCCAACCAATCAGCCTTCAGTCCCCAGTAATACACCACCCGATGAAGGCATCCCCGATGAATAGGCGCGCGAAAGAGCGCGGGTTCACATTGGTGGAAATGCTGGTGGCCTTGTTTATCT
>JAHDDX010000072.1 GCA_020629135.1 Hellea sp. | reverse complement strand
GCATCTTCCTCGTTCATGAATTTGTCGATTTGGGTCTGCAGAGCCTTCGCGCCAGCCACCCGCTCTTTAATCGTATCGGCTTCGATATTGATCTGATTGATATTAAGCAGGTCCGAAGGCTTGCTGACATCAAAAACGGAATTAAGCAATTCTCCTGCGACGGCTTCTCGCGCCGTTAAAGCGAATAGCTCTTCCTCATTATCTTCAATAAAAGACCTCAGAATCGAACGTGACGTCGAAAACTTTGAGTTAAGCAGCGGCGCGGTCTTCTGGTCCGTGGTCAATAAGATAAATTGCTGATTTAAACCTTTGGGGTTTAGGTATAACAAATCCCCGAACTCATCACCGATCTCAGGTGAAAAACCAGAAATGTCAATGTGAAACTCTGTGAGCGACGTTTCTTTATCAATTAAATGCCTAAGCGCCCGATTATAACGGGCCACGAGGGCGGTCGAGCTCACCTCAATGAGGTTGCCAAACATCAGCCCCCTTTTGACAAGGCGCATCATTTTTTGCGGCTCGCCAGATAACGTTTCTTAGCCTCTTCCATGCGCCCCATATCTCGGACTGCATTTTCAATGGCGGCCTCATCCGACTTGTCAGCATAACGGAATTCGCTGTCAGCATAGCGGTTGATTTCCTGAACAACCATTTCAATCGTGATGGGCTTGGACAATTCAGAAATCATGTTTTTCTTGGTTTCATAATCCTTGGCCAAAAACAGATCGACGTTTTCCATCCATTCATCAGGTAATTCAAAATCCATAGCGCGAACTTTGACGGCATCAGTTATGTTTTTCACCGCTCGACCCGTAAAGCGCTCATCAGCTTCCTGAATGCCCTTCAAATAGGTTCCCAATTTGGCAATCGTATCGAGCTTGCCGATTTTTTTATTCATTTGATCAAAAACCTTGATCAATCCCTCTTCGTGGGGCCGGGCGTGGCTGTCATAGCTGGCGGCTACGGCCTTTTTAATTTCCTGGGCGGCATAAAGATCATGATCACCCACCGGAATATCGTGGTTTTTACCCATTAAGAGATGCAGGATATCGATATAGTCTTCTTTAGACTTTGGTCCATCTACAAGAAAACGCGCCGCCGCTCGTTGGCGCAAAGCATCGTCAACATTTTCAGGATAATTTGAAAACATTCCAAAGGTACAATTTCCGCGCACGACTGTATTGGCGCCGGCAAAGCTCTCCATCAATACGGCCGTGATCTCGAGTTGGCCTGCGCTTGACTGCCGGTCCCCGCGTTTACCCGCAAGTTGATCAATATCATCAATGGTCCCAAAGCCGATGACATTGGGATCAATGACATTGCGAATAAAGGCTTTGGCGTTTTGCGCGGATTTTCCTTGATAGCTATCAATACTTTCGGTCGAAAGATTTTCATAGCGAAACGGATATCCTGCATTGGAACAGTAATCATTGATTAAACCTGCCATCATCTGGATGAGCGTTGTCTTGCCCGTTCCGGGCATTCCGTCTCCCATAAAGGTGAAAATGAATCCGCCGAGCTCGGCAAATGGATTTAGCTTGCGCTCAAAATCATAGGCCATCAGCATTTTGGAAAGTTTCATCGCCTGATATTTGGCGATGTGATTACCTACCACCTGATGCGGCTTCTTAAAGCTCATGGTCAGTTTGGTTGATTTTGCACGGCCCGTTGGCGTGAAGCCGTTGATCTCAAAGTCATCGTCTTCAACTCGGTAATTCACAGATGTAAAGGGTTCCAGACGGGCGGTATTATTCGCCCGGAGTGCCACCTTATCCATAAGCTGCTCGAGAAAAGCCTCGACCACCGCGACCATTTTGTCTTCGGTGTCAGCAAACACCGCCAGATCTTGATCGAGTTCCCAAAGCGCACCAGTCAAAGCCAAATGCGGATTATCTGTGAGGACTTCCTCAACGTCGCCGACATCAATTGTTACATCCGACGCTTCTGCATGGATGTTGGACAGTAAGAAACTCGCCATATTAGCAAAGACATGCAGGCTGATCAGCGAGGAAGCCGCTAACAGCTCTGTAAATTCTGCAGATCGACCGGCCGGTATTTTCCCGGTCAAATTCTCTTTAAGAAGTTCCGACAGACCCGTCTGATCTGCATATTGATCCGAAACCAGCATTGCCACCGCAAGAGCCCGGCGCAAGGCATGTGTAACCGCTCCTTCGACGGCACTGGTCAAATTGTCCTCAGGACTGGACGCTAAAATCCGATCCACGACATGAACCCCCTCGGGTCGAGCAGTGGACTTTGTGACAAGTCCAGGCGTGGTGGATCTGAACCGCCGCCGTGTTCCAATTCCCGGTGACTTCTCCGCCGACGCCGCAGGCGTAACATCTTTTTTAGCGGCCAGACGCGGCGTATGATCAAATCCCGTTAACAGGCTTTCTGCCGCCATATATTTTTCGCGGATCAGCTCTTCTTTGAGTTCCATCTGGTCTGAGCTTTGAGACATATCTCTACCTGTAACTTAGAATTTTATTGTTATCACCGACCACATATTTGCGGACCTTGCGAAAGCCTGGCGGGTCTTTCTCTTCAAGTACTTGAAAGGCCCGGTGCGGCAGGATTAGGGCCCGACGCACATCGCTGGCCCCGCGCTCAACCATTTCATGATCCATAGTGTCGATCTTATAAACCTGCCGCTCGGTAGTGGAAAACAATCCGGCTTTAGCCCGTTCGGTTTTCTCGGCCACCAAGGTTTCAACCGTCCAGGCCAAAGCCCAATCCAGCCCTTCAATCCCGCTGGCCTCGGCCAAAACATCTCGCAATGGGCCGAATTGCTGGGTGAAAGCATGGCTATACATTGGTCCGATATGAAACCGCTTGAGGGTCTTTGGATGCAGGCTGTCAAAATCCTGATCAAAGCCGCGTGCTATCGTCAGCAGTTTCAGCTCGGATAAGGCCTGTGCCATTAGGTGGCTTTGCACACGCGGCCAACGCCGTTCATCCCCTGGCAAAGGTCGGCGTCCCGTGTCGTGAAGCTCCATCAGATAAATGGTCGGGATATTTGTGCGGCTGTCATAGACCGACCAGAATACCAGATAGGTTCGGCGGTCCTTTTGCTTTCTCTTATCGCCAACCCACATGATTTGCGGATCATTTTGCGACAAAAACAAATGCCCTTCGGTCAAAAGTTCATAATATATCCGCTGGGACATGGCATATTGCAGTTTTGTCGGCGGCGATTGTTCTGACAGGATATGGGTGACCATATCTTTTTTGATTTTCTTTTGATCCGGCAAGGTCTTCAAATGATCCCTGGCCTGCATGCCGTCCGCCGCCATGCGTAGAATTTCCTGGAACACAGGAAATCCACTTTCAGACTTGTCAATGGTCAATAGACGATCAGAATGATCCCCTACCCGGTTTGCCATCAAAAACTTGTAGGATAACGCCGAGAAGGTGTGCCCAAGTCCTTCAAGATAGTCCTGAAGGATAGCCGCTTCCGGCACGCTGATCAGCTTTTCCTTGGCTGACAACAGCGCAACTTGACCTAAATGGCCTATAATCCGTTCAAATTTTGCGAAATAGCGCCGGGTGGCTCGGGCCCCGTCAAGGACCCGATGATCAACCGTTAATTCGGGATTGTTCACCCAAAGCTCCTAGCTATCGGCTCCGTAGGCATTGGCATCATGCTTTTCGATGATGGCCTGGAAGCGTCGGGCAAATCGCTCATCTGCTTTGGCTTTTTCTTCAAGCACTTTGCGAGCAAAGACCATGTGGTCTTCGTGCTTTTCCATCATGTCAGCCATATGTTTATTCGTAGCCGCACCAATTGCAGACATAGCACTTTGTGCTTCCTGGTCAGTCTGAACACCGATTTCATTGATCTTGTGTGCGACATCCTGCTGCTGAGCTGTCTTCAAAGACTTGGTCAGTGCATCATATAGAATCACACGGTTTTTCGTATCAATCTGCAACTTATTAATCAAAACCATTTGCGTCGCCGCCTGATTTTGCAAACTGTCGACCCAGCTCTTACCTTTTTCAATATAGCGCTCAAGTGTCTGACTCTCGGCCAGCTTGACCTGCTCCATTTTCGCGAGCTCATTATATTCAGCGTTCACCGCCGCGAGTTCGCTTTCAAGCTTGGTTCGCTTTTTAGCGTCCTGCTCCATTGAAATCTGGTTCTCAAGCTCAATGATCTTTGGATCCATATCCTTGAGTTGAACTTTGATAGATTCCAAAAGCTCAACCGCGGCCTCGCGACCATCAAGGGATACTGTTAAATTAGCTTCGACCCGGTCTTTATGAGTGTTCAGGCTGTCGAGTTGATCTTGCAACATCCGAGTAATCACATTGGATTTTCCAATAAGATCCTGCAGCTTGTCTTCAACAGAGGCCTGACGAATGCGTTCAGCCCGCATGCTCTCGGCCCGTTTTTTAGAGAATATACCGACAATGCTTTCCCAAGTTGATTTAGACCGCATGGAGTCAAACTCTTTGGAAAATCCTGATGTAACGTCATCCAAGCCCAATATCATTTCGGCAATATTGGCATTCATTAACTCAGTATGCGCATGCACATCGTCCAGTGTGGCATTCTCGATATCAATATTGATATCTTTTCCGGCCTCGAATTTGGTCCGAGCTTTATCCAACTGATCCGTTAAAGCCTTGATTTTGGCCTGCGCCTCGGCAACTTCTTTCTTGGATTGTTCTATCTGTGTATCAAACTTCGCCATGGACAAACCCCCTCTCTCTTAATGCGTGTTATACCCTCTATTTAGGGAGTTTTTGAAGGTTTTCAATCGGCTAGCGCTCAAAATCGAGCAGGAATATACGATTTCGCTTAATTTTGTCCGCTTGTTTGACAGCTGAGGTCTAATCACACGAAATTAGCTCTGGCTTCTAACAATATTTACGCATACCACGATAGAAACGGGGATTATAATGAAGATTAATAGACGCGAGACCTTAGCCGGGATTTCGGCCTTATCAATGACCCAACTTATCGCGTGTAACCCGAGTGAACGGCCCGGAAGTGCTAAAGACCTGATCCATCTGGACGGAATAGCCCAAGCCGAACTTATCCAATCCGGACATATGAGCGCCCGTGAGGCGGTTGAGGCGGCGCTGACCCGAATTGAAAACCTTAACCCCAAGCTCAACGCTTTTACAGATATCAATGCCGAACAGGCCTTGGATCGCGCTGATAACATCGACGCATTGTCAGCTTTCGCCGGGCTTCCTTACGCGCTGAAAGACCTCAATGAATATCCGGGCCTAAAGCTCGAACGTGGCACGGCCATGTTCAAAGACAATATGGGCAAAGGTGTTTCGCCCTATACGCACAAAATTGATGAGGCCGGCCTGATCGTTCTCGGCAAAACAGCGACGCCTGAGTTCGGCCTATTGGGCACCACGGAACCCCTCGCCTACGTGCCGTGTAAAAACCCCTGGAATCTTGATCATTCGACCGGCGGGTCCAGCGGCGGGGCCGGGGCTGCCGTCGCTGCGCGGATCATGCCGATAGCGCAGGCCAGTGACGGCGGCGGTTCTATTCGTAATCCGGCCGCGCAATGCGGCCTGGTTGGCCTTAAACCGACGCGCGGACGTTTCCCGGACCAGGGCAACCCCAAACGCGACATAGAAATCTCGATCAAACATGCGGTCAGCCTCAGCGTCCGCGATAATGCTATGATGCTGGCTTTGACCGAGGCTCAAAACGGCCCCTTGCCGCCTGTCGGATTTGTGAGCGGGCCTAGCACTGCTCATAAACGCATTGCCATGACCATAAATGATGTGCTGGGTCGTCCACCCCATCCAGACGTTGAGAAAGCGGTCATGAAGACCGCTAAATTGCTCGAAGATCAAGGTCACGAAATCATTCCGGTAGATTTAGGACCGGGACTTGATCCAACCGTTTTTGATGACTTCATCATTTTATGGGGTGAATCCGTTGTACCAATTGTCAAAGCGGTTGAAGCGCAAACAGGGCGTCCGGTTCGCGAAACGGGTCTTTTGGAAGGTTGGACGATGGACCTATCGGATCGCTATGAAGCGCTTGACCCGGCGACCATTGCCCCGGCCATGCAGCGGCTTAAAAATGCGGGAGAGCAAATCAATGCTTGGCTCAGCGGGTTTGATGCCTGGCTGACCCCGTCAACAGCCATGCCAGCCCCGACACTTGGCTGGACACGCGGTGACTTGGCGTTTGACCAAAATCTGGAACGCTCCGCGCAAATGGTGGCGCATCTATCCATGCATAATGTCGCCGGAACGCCGGGGATTAGCGTCCCAGCGGGATTTTCGGACGGGCTGCCTGTCGGCATACAGCTCAGTGCCAAACGCGGGGATGAGAAAACATTGCTGGAACTCGCCTATGGCCTTGAGATCGCTATGCCTTGGATGGGTAAACTACCCCCTGTTCATGCCTAAAACGGCGTAACTAGGTTTGCATAAAAGACCTTGCCCGAGAAATTGTAGCTTCGAGGCTAGGCAAAACACCATTAATCTCGCTTTCAAACTTCCGCCACTTGTCCGGATCCGGTTTTGTGAGGGTTGTTCGTGACAAAGGCAACGAACCGGAGATTTTTACTGAATTTTTAAATTGAAGACCCAGTCCTGAACTGATCTGATCCAAAACCGAGTTCGGATCATCTATCAACCCCTGATAGCTTACCTTTACAACTCTTTCGGTCGGCAAGCTTTCAAGCCCATCCATGATGGCAGTCTGACAAGCAGCCCATTGAAAAGCCGCAATTTCTGATAGAGATTTACCGCTCAGGTCTCGCCATCCCTCAGGCAGAACAAAACACCAGGCCGGCAGGTGCCAACCGGGCAAATCCCGAAACGTCACGAAGCGCCCTGACCTTAACCCAAAATCCCAGGCTTCCATTAAGCTAGCAATTGAGGGTATCGGGTCCCGCAAGAGAAACACAAATCGCGCATCGGGAAATATTTTCAATAAAAACGGTACATTAAGCGCGTTTCTTGGTGTTTTCTCTAGCATCACAGGATTGGCTGGCCGGGCCGAATTGGGCAGATTGAGATATGGAACACCCATATTGTTTTTTAGTAGTGCTAAAAATATCCGGCGCATTTGATTGGCCGTTTGTTTGTTTGCGTGATCTTCAGATAAGGCCATGGAATCCAGCGTCGCGTTGCTGGCTCTAAGCTCTGGGAAATTGGCAAAAACTGCGTGACTTTCACCACCGATAGTCCATAGCCCAGCTTGCTTTGCCAATAGTTCAAATAAAAGCGTGCTGCCGGCTCTCGGCGCCGACAATACAATTACGGGCGACTTTATCGTTTCTTGAATTTGATCATCGGTCCAGGCCCCTGTAACCTGTGCAACTTGATCTCTAAATGCCTGTAAGCGATCCAAGACTACGTGCCGCTAATCGCATTTGAGAATGCTTGATCGTGGATCTGGTCTTCCGGGTGACATTCGCACGGAATTTTCAATCGATCTGTCATGAGGCAATTTTGCGGCGTGCATGGCTGATCTGGGTGCGTTTTATCGCTGCAACAGCAAGGTTCCCAGGGAAACACCCAATCCATGATAATATGAACCCGATCTTCATCGCCGTCATTTTTCACGCTGTGAACCCGACGGTTATTAATTTCGACAACTTCCCCGACTTTCAGATTGCGGCTTTCATAGGCAATATTGAATTTAACATCCGGGTTTGTGATCAACGGGATATGAATTCTATGCGAATGAGCGAGAGAGAAATTCATGTCCTTGTGCTCATTGATTTCGCCGCCTGCCCGTAATTTTGCGAGCGAAACTCGGATAAAATACCCCTGAACCGGACGGCCAAACTTTCCCATAATGTCAGGGGCAGATTCGTAATATTGCGCAACTTTGGCAAAAAGTGGATTAAGCGCTTTCCCAAACGTGTCTAACATTTCATGGCGCGTGCCGTTTTGGTGACGAAAATCCTCATCATACACAATGCCAATAAACTGCGTATCTTTGTGAACTTCATAGCGTTTTTGACGAACATTTTGCTTGTCCCATTCGGACTGCGGCAACTGATTGACCAATGCCACAAGTTCTGAAACGTCAAATGTTCCAATATCTCTGAAATTACCTTGAAAGTTCATTGAATTTACTCGCCTAAAACGCCTCCTCAATAGCCCCAGCCATAAACGCGGTCAACGATCCAGGTTGAACATTCGGATCAGTCCATTGCGAAAACTTTGTCCCACGCGGGAGAACGCATTAATCTGAACGCGTAGTTTCAACATAATCACCGGCATGCAGGTTTTGTTGACATCGACTATATAAATTTTGCCGTCATTGCGATCGCGCAAAATGTCGACCGCTCCGAAATCCAGCCCAATCGTCTGGCAAAACTCAATAATATTAGCAGTTTCCTGATCAGAAAAATGATCCTTTGGGTCTTCAAGATCAACGACCAGATAATCCATACCGAAACGGGCATCGGGGTCTTTATATTTATGAAAGACCAGAGGTATCTCACCGAGCGTAAAAATAATCCTCAGATCTTCCGTCCGCTTGCCATCATAAACCGTATCAATCAGTTTTTGATAGACGCACTCACTTTGAACGTCATCCTTTCGGATCGGACATTTGACAATAACACCGTCATGGGTTCCGTTCTCATCCGATTTACGGGCTGCAAGTCCCTGATACGTAAGAGGATCAACGGCGACCGGATAGCCGAAAACTTGTTCAAAGATCTCTCCGACTTTTTGTTTGGAGATATCCCTGACGTTCAGATTGATCGCTTTGGCTTGTTGATCTTTAGTGAGGCGGTCACTCAGGTCTGAATGGGTCAGGTCTTCGAACACGAATATATAATCCGCCGCGTCAATATCCCGTATAACTTTGCAACCAGCGAAATGGGCCGCAAACCACGCATTATACCAAGGACCCGCTGTCTGTGGATAAAAAGCCAGTTTACCGACTGATTTCTGTCTTGTGATGAAACGCCAAAATCTCAGCGCTAAAATATAGAGGTTAAACGGCGTCAGCTTGCGAATTTGAAACAAAAACTCGCTATCATATTTAATGATAGCGCCCGTATTGTTGAAGCGCAAATGATCGCGTTTAAAACTGATTGTTCGAAAATATCTCAGCATTTACGTATTCGTGTACGCGACTCCCAATCTGTTAAACCTGTCTAATACAAAGTGGTTCCAACGCGCTATAAAATAAGCGTGATCATGCGGCTCTTTTTCAGCTGTCAATTCGCAAGGAAATCACGTTAAAAAGGATGGAAACGGGAATTACATTATGAGCCTCAGCCCTAAACCCTTGGAAGGTTTTCGAATTATCGAACTGGCCGGAATTGGCCCGGGACCTTATGCCGGACAGCTATTTGCTGATATGGGCGCAGAGGTCATCGTCGTAAATCGTCCCGGCGGCGCCGCAATCGATGTTGCAAATCTGAGGTCAATCGATCAACGCGGTAAACGCTCGATCACTGTGGATCTTAGAAAACCGGGGGCACCTGAAATTATTTTGAAACTGGTGAAAAATGCGGATGCGCTTTTCGAAGGCAATCGCCCGGGGGTCTGTGAGCGCCTGGGCATCGGTCCCACGGACTGCCACGCGGTTAATCCGAAGCTCGTCTATGGACGCATGACCGGATGGGGTCAGAACGGCCCTTGGGCTAAAATGGCCGGACATGACCTGAACTATCTCTCTATTACTGGCGCGTTACATGCTATGGGCAAAGCCTCTAAACCGCCCTCACCGCCTTTGAATTTCGTCGGCGATTATGGCGGCGGTACAATGTTCCTCGTCTCTGGAATATTGGCGGCACTTCTGAAAGCTCAAAAAACCGGCCGGGGTGATGTTGTCGACGCCGCCATTATTGACGGGGTCTCGTCCATGATGGGCATCGTATATTCCATGCATGGCAATGGGTTTTGGTCGCCTAATCGACAATCTAATCTTCTCGACGGCGCCGCCCCCTATTATCGCTGTTACGAGACCCAAGACAGAAAATATATGGCCATAGGCTGTATTGAACCGCAATTCTTCGCGCTAATGCTCGATATCTTAGACATCGACCCAAAGGACTTTGGCGGGCAAAACGATTTAAAATCCTGGCCGGCGCAGCATAAAATACTCGAGACAACTTTTGCGCAAAAGACGCGTGACGCCTGGTGCGAAAAATTTAACGGTACGGATGCGTGCGTGACTCCGGTTCTTGATTATCTGGAAGCCGTCGAACATCCCCAAAACCGTGCCCGCGGCGGTCTCAACGGGGACGGTAAATTGATCCATCCACGGCCTGCGCCGGGTTTTAATGATGTTACCGAATTCCCAATCGCCGAACTCGCCGCCGCCGGAGCAGACACGCACAATGTCTTGAATACACTGGGTTATTCCGAAGATGACATTCGGGGTCTGTCTCAAGACGGCGTCATTAGCCTGCCGCTCCAGTCTTGATGGCTGAGCCGCTTGATATTCTGATCGTTGGCGGCGGTATAGGCGGCCTTACGGCAGCGATTATTCTGGCAAAGCTTGGTCATCAAATAGAACTGTTTGAACAGGCCGAAAAATTCGAAAACATAGGCGCCGGTTTGCAACTATCTGCAAATGCCATGCAGGTCATGGACCGGATTGGCCTGCGCAAGGAGATTGAGTTACGCGGATTTAAACCCGAATTTGCGGCGCTTAAACATTATAAAACGGGAAAGCCTTATCTAAAAGTTTCACTCGGAAAGAGCCATATCAATAAATATGGGCAGCCCTATATACATATCCACCGAGCTGATCTGATTGATATCCTGGTCGATGCCGCCAAGGACAACGGTGTCCGGTTAAATCTGAATTGCGCGATAGACAGCTTGCGTCTAAAGGATAACGGCGTTGAGATTACGATCAGCGATAAACTTATTGAGGGCGATCTGGCAATCGGCGCAGACGGTGTCCACTCGACGCTACGCAACGTATTGATCGGTGACGGCAAGGTCAAATATACAGGATATATGGCCTGGCGCGGGCTAGTACCTGCGGACCGATTCAATATCGATTTAATTGGTCCGGGGGTTAGCAATTGGCTCGCGCCGTACCGGCATTTTGTCGCCTATTATGTTCGGGGTCAGCAGTTGATTAATTTCGTTGGCGTGCAAATTCAGCCAGACTGGACCGAGGATGGCTGGAGTCACAAGGGCGATCTCTCAAAACTACGAACGGCATTTTCGGATTTCGACAAGCCGGTTCGGGACATTCTGGATGCGTGTGAAGACTGCCATATCTGGGGTCTCATTGACCGAGAACCGTTAGAAACCTGGACCCAGGGTTCAGTAGCACTTCTCGGCGATGCAGCCCATCCAATGTTACCCTTTATGGCCCAAGGCGCTGCCATGGCGATTGAAGATGGCTGGGCGCTGGGACATGCCTTAACCCAACCGGGTCTAAACGTTGAACAAGCCCTAAGCGCCTATCAATTCTCCAGACACTTCCGGACAGCGCGCATGCAATCCCTATCGCGGGAGAACGGACAATTTTATCACGCGTCTGAACTCGGAAATATCTTCGCCCGTGGACTATCGCTACGTTTGGCGAATGTCTTTCCCAGCTTACAAGATCTCAAATTCAGACAGATATACGGATATGATGTGACATCCGAAATGCCAATCGAAGAGTTGAGCATATGACCTCACAGGTCGAAAACGCGCTCCTTTTTTAAATAGGCACGCGCCCCACTTTCTATTTCAACGATTTATATGTAAGGCTAACGGTCAATAACATAAAATTTGAGGGAAATATGTCACGAGATCTCGTTAAGACCGTCCGAAACCGCATGACTTTGTCAATGCTCACCATCACAAGCTGTGTTTCGGTATTGGCATTTGCACAAAACGCACCAATTATTCAACCCGGTGCCCCAGGTGAAACGGCGCGGAGTTTAAGCGCGTCTGAGGCTTCAAGAATTGCAAAAACCGGTTACTCTCAAGATGATCTGTTGTTCATGCAAAACATGATCCCCCATCATGCGCAAGCTATTGAAATGGCCGCCCTTGTTGCAGATCGTACCAACCGGAAAGAAATCGTAGATGTGGCGGGCCGGATCAATGCGTCCCAAGCGGACGAAATCGAATTCATGAAAACCTGGCTGAAAGAACGCGGCGAAACGCCGAAAATGATGGCCCACGGACATAGCGGACATCAAATGGACAAAATGTCTGGCATGGCCACGCCCGAAGACATGGCGAAATTGGCGACACTGACCGGCGTCGAGTTTGATAAGCTCTTTCTGGAGCTAATGATTACCCACCATGAAGGCGCTGTCGAGATGGTTGAAGACCTCCTTGAACAACCAGGTTCGGCCTTTGACCCCGTATTGTTTGAATTTACCGACGAAATCACCAATGACCAGACGGCGGAAATCGAACGCATGAACGCAGTGCTGGTCAGTTTCTCATCGGATCCACGCGCCGGTCTGAAGCCCGGATATGATGATGCGGGGCAAGCGATCAAAAACCTCAAACTGGTCACGTCCTTATCCAAACCGCCCGGGTTTTTTGATCCGGAAAATCCGTCTGAAATCGCGCCGCTCTTACCAGAGGAGGACGATGCAGAAAAAGATGAATTGGATAAACCGGAACGCGGAGACCGCTCTGCCCTACTGAGCTTTTCTAACACGGATATGGCATTTTCTGACAACACGCTGATCGCGGGCAATTACCATGGTTTTAACATCTACAATCTTGAGGCCGACGGTTCGCCGGATCTGATCAGTTCAATTGTCTGTCCAGGTGGACAAGGCGATGTGTCTATTGTTGATGACCTGCTGATCATGTCGGTTGAACAAACCCGCGGGCGAAAAGATTGCGGATTACAGGGCATAAATGAGGATATCAGCGAAGATCGTTTTCGCGGCCTTCGAATTTTTGATATCAGCGACCTGACCAATCCGGTTCAAGTCGGACAAGTCCAGACCTGCCGCGGATCTCATACGCACTCGGTCGTCTCGAGCGACAAAAATAAAATTGTCGTTTATAACTCGGGAACATCTTCAGTGCGCGATGAAGAAGAGCTTCCGGGATGTATCGGCGAAGTACCCGGCGATGATCGTACGGCCTTATTTCGAATTGATGTTATCGAGATTCCGGTCAACAATCCCGCTAAGGCGCGCATTGTCGACAGTCCGGCCGTTTTCGCAGACCCGAAAACCGGGCGATTAGCCGGTTTGTGGACAGGTGGAGATCACGGTGAGGACACACAGGATACAAGTGTTACAGATCAGTGCCACGATATAACGGTATTCCCATCCGCTAAAATTGCAGCGGGCGCGTGTTCAGGCAACGGAATTGTGTTTGATATTTCTAACCCGCTCAAACCAAAACGCATTGACGAAGTTGTTGACGAAGGTTTTGCCTATTGGCATTCCGCCACATTTAACAATGATGGCACAAAGGTCATATTCACCGATGAATGGGGCGGCGGAAGTCGCGCGCGATGTCGCGCCCACGACCCCGTTAGCTGGGGGGCTGACGCTATTTACGATATCGTAGACGGCGAGTTGAAATTTCAGTCTTACTTCAAACTACCCGCCCCGCAGACGGATTCGGAAAACTGTGTCGCGCATAATGGATCAGTAATCCCGGTGCCGGGCCGTGATATTTTCGTTCAGGCCTGGTATCAGGGTGGATTATCCGTCATCGATTTTACGGATTCGTCCAACCCGGTCGAGATTGCCTTTTTTGATCGCGGTCCTATCCACCAAGACGAACTGGTCGTCGGGGGATATTGGTCGACCTATTGGTATGACGGTAAAATATACGGAACCGAAATTGTACGCGGACTGGACGTATTCGCCTTGGAACCAAGTGAATATTTAAGCGCAAATGAGATCGCTGCGGCGGGATTGGCCCATCAAGGCGGCGTGTTTAACCCTCAACAACAATTCCCGGTCACTTGGCCCGCGGACCCGGTTATTGCACAGGCTCACCTGGATCAGCTCAAACGCGCTGAGGCCCTTAACGCCAATTCAGTTGAAGCATTGGGCACCGCGCTCAACCTGGCGCAATCAAAACTCGCAGAAGGTGCAAAAGACGGCGCATTAGCCAAGGATTTGTCATCTATGGCCAAAGACATGAAACTGACCCAAGGCACAGTCGTCACGCGCAAACAACTCGACGCGCTTCAGAGCACCCTAAAGGACATCGCCAAGCGTTTAAAATAGAGCTTTAAAAATCAAAACCCGATTGCAAGTCTTGGATTGCAATCGGCGTTTAAGGCAATACTGACCGACCCGCATATTCGGCCATTTCGCCGAGCTGCTCTTCAATCCGTAACAACTGGTTATATTTGGCCAAACGGTCAGATCGGGCCAGTGATCCGGTTTTGATCTGTCCGCAATTGGTCGCCACAGCCAGGTCAGAAATCGTCGTATCCGCAGTTTCACCAGAACGGTGAGACATAACGGCGGTAAACCCGGCACGGTGCGCTAGCTCAACGGCATCCAATGTTTCGGACAATGTGCCGATTTGATTGACTTTAACCAGAATAGAGTTCGCCGAACCAAGCTCAATGCCTTTAGCCAAACGCTTGGGATTGGTCACAAACAGGTCATCACCGACGAGTTGGCATTTATGCCCGACTTTCTCGGTCAAAAGGCTCCAGC
>JAHDDX010000071.1 GCA_020629135.1 Hellea sp. | reverse complement strand
TGGCGGCAGACGAAGCCTATGGCATTGATATGGAAGCCGAGCTGACCGTCATCACCGATGACGTGCCCATGGGCGTATCTGCGGAAGAGGCGGCGGATCACATCAAGCTGATCATGCTGGTCAATGATGTGTCCTTACGCGGTCTTATTCCTAACGAACTTCGCAAAGGTTTTGGTTTCTTGCACGGCAAGGCGTCATCCGCGTTTTCACCGGTTGCGATCACGCCGGATGAACTGGGTGCGGATTGGGCGGATGGCACGATCGATCTGCCATTGCTGGTGGATTACAATGACCAGCCCTTTGGCAAAGCCAATGTGAAAACAGATATGACCTTTAATATGGCGGAGCTGGTTGCTCATGCGGCTAAGACACGGTTCCTCGTGGCTGGGACAATCGTTGGCTCAGGTACGGTGTCCAATAAATTTGAAGGCGGCGAAGGCAAAAAGATTGAGCATGGTGGTGTCGGCTATAGCTGTATTGCTGAAATCCGCATGATTGAGAAAATTCAAACAGGTGAATTTATCACGCCGTTTATGCGCTTTGGTGATACGGTCGGGATTGAAATGAATGACCGGGATGGCAATTCAATTTTTGGCCGCATCGAAAACAAAGTGGTTCAATACAAGAAATCCTGATAGTCTGGGGTCATGACCGTCAAAATCAGAACCCTGCATCCCGACCCCGCCAAGCAAGGGGTCAATATTGACCCGGCCAAATATGATCTGGTGCGCGGCGGAATTCTCGCCGTGCTGGGCGCTCAGAACATCATGAAACCCATGAAATTGTTCAACGCCGTGGCAGAGCATCTGGCGGGTCAGATGGAAGGGTCTATCGCCTGGTATGCGGTTTCCGTAAAGCTCGATATGGAAGCCCGCGGCGAGATCGAGCACGATCGCAAGAAAGGTCAGCTTTGGCTGACAGGCAAATCGGCAAATCCTAAACTGGACTAACTTAATATGATCAAGCTTTACGGATATTGGCGTTCCTCAGCTTCTTATCGGGTACGGATCGCTCTGGAGTTAATGGGCGTCGACTATGATTACGTGTCCGTCAATCTCAGGACAGCGGAACATCGCTCAGGCGATTATCTGGCCAAGAACCCGCAAGGGCTTGTGCCCATGCTCGAATTTTCAGATGGGACGCAGCTCACCCAGTCTCTGGCTATTCTCGATTATATGGATTCCGAATTTGAAGGGCCTAAGCTCCTGCCACGTGATCCCATCGCGCGTGCGCAGATTATCGCTGCCGCGAGCATTGTAGCCTGTGACACGGCGCCAATCCAGAACCTGCGCGTGCTCAAATATATTCGTGCGGAACATGATCAGGACGACGCGGGCGTCAAAGCCTGGGCCGCACATTGGATAGCAGATGGATTATCCAAGCTTGAAAAAACGCTGGCCTTGGACAGTTACGCCTTTGTGGGGTCCCAGGACCCAGGCTATCTTGAATGTGTATTGATCCCGCAAATTTACAATGCGGAACGTTGGGGTGTGGATATGAGCCGTTTTCCGATATTGTCAGGGATCAATTCACACTGCCTGGCGCTTGAGGCCATTCAACGTGCGCTCCCTGAAAACCAACCGGATGCGGGTTAGAAGCTGGGGAACACTAAAATGGTCGTTACACCTGATACTCACAAAATGCTTCAATTGCTTTCGCAGGTGATCCTGGCGGACGGTCATATTTATGAAACCGAAATTGAAGCACTGATAAAAGGGGTTGGTGACCTTTCTTTGAAGGATCAATCAGGTGTAGCGTTATCCGAGATTCAAATACGGGTATGGTTCAATGATTACCTCCAGGCGCTCAACGAAACCTGGTCCACCGAAAACAAAGATGTGACCCTGACACGTCTGATCCTGAGTTTGGCAGAATGGCCGGACAAACAGGCCGTTTTAAATACGCTCATACGTATAAGTATGGCTGACGATAGTTTTCACCTTGAAGAAAAAACGATGATCTCAATCGTTAAGGCCTATTGGCAACATGAAGGTCTCGATGCACCGGAAACGACGATCTTTACCGACAGTCGTTAGGTGGTTTCAAAATGATCCCAGATCGGGGTCTTGAGACGTTTCTTAAACTCGAGAGAACTGCCCGGCCAGTTATTAGGGATTTTGTCGCCGTCTTTATACCAGCTTTCGTCGATCTTCGCCCAGGCCAGTTTCGAAAGGCGCGTTTGCATTTCTTCGCTGAATGCATGTTCGGCCTCGGGGCCGACTTCCACAGTTCCGTTTTCCGCGCCCCGAATAAGCTTGATGATGTATCCGACTTCCTGCTCGAGCTTGAAGATGATGGAGGTGTGACCAGTATTGGTATTGGGGCCGTAAAGGAAAAACAAATTGGGAAATCCGGCCGTCATTACCCCCAAATAGGCAAAAGCGCCGTTCTGCCAATGATCGACCAATGTCGCCTTGTTCCGTCCTTGAATATCGAGTTCTTTTAAAAACGGGTTAGAGTAGAACCCGGTTGCGTAGATAATGACGTCGTGGGCAAAATTATTGTTCGTCGTTTTAATGCCTGTTGCATTGATCTCTTTGATAGGCTCGGTCACCAATTCGACATTATCGCGTGCCAGGGCTTCGTAATATTTGTCTGAAAACAGAATGCGTTTGGCGCCGATTGGGTAATCCGGGGTCAATATCTTTCTAAGCTTTGGGTCGGAGATATGTTTATTCATATCGGACCGGTTACGTGCCCGGGCCAGGGCGGCGCGGAGCGGGGCGCCCTTGATGATCGGATAAATGATAAATTCGCCCTGAAACCATAGTCCGAAGCGGTACAAATTAGCCAAAGCGGGAAACCGTTTTGCAATCCATTTTTCTATTCGGGAATAGGGGCGGTCGCCCTTATCGATGACCCAGTTTGGCGTACGTTGATAGATGGTCAGTTTTTTAGCTTGCTGGGCGATTTCCGGAATGAATTGAATGGCGCTGGCCCCGACGCCGATCACACCGACTCTCTTACCTGTCAGGTCGAAATCGTGATCCCATTGGGCTGAATGAAATGTATCGCCTTTAAAGCTTTCACGGCCCGGAATGTTTGGCCATTTCGGATGGTGGAGCTGTCCGACCCCACTTATCAAAAAGCGGCAGCTTAGCTCGCCCTGATCTGTTTGAATGGTCCAGTTGGAGATGTTTTCCATCCAGGTTGCACCCTGAACGGACACGCCAAACCGAATATGGCGCCGCAGATCATAATCGGTCGCGAAGTCTTTGAGATATTTGAAAATCTGAGGCTGTTTAGCCCATTTATAATCCCAGGTTGGGTTCTGTGCAAAAGAGTATGAATAGAGCGCGGAAGGAATATCGCATTCCGCGCCGGGATAGGTGTTTTCGCGCCAGGTACCGCCGACCTCGTGGGCTTTTTCCAGGATCAGGATATCATCATATCCGGCCTCTTTGAGCTTGTGAGCCATGCACAGGCCGCCAAAACCCGTGCCGATAATGATGATTTGCGCAAAGGCCGTCATGCCAGATGCATAGGCGTTTATGGCATTGAGTTCAATTCAGAACGCCATGCGCTTGGGAAGGTATCTGAGTTTTCGGAAAGGGTTCGGGCGACAGTTTTACGGATATTGGCGTTACCATGAATTTCGGCGAAAGCCTCATCCGGATCGTCAATATAGCCCAGCTCATGCAGCCAGGCCGGGGCGTGGCCGGTCAGGATCCATGGCGGGCTGAGCTTGAGCGCGCCGGGAAAGGCCGTGTTGACTGCCTTGGCCAACTCGTTCGTGCAGTTGGAATGGATGGAGTTATAAAATCGCGGTTCCTTGGCCAGATCATTTGTTCGTTTGACAAAATGTTCAAATATTGCGCGGGCCTGCTCATCTGTCAGTTTCAGTTTATAGGCATAAAGATCGTGATCGCGGTGCACGGCAATCCGACCCAAAACGTCCTTTTCTGTCGACCAGACATAGAGCAATTCAAATCGGCGGAAGAGGGCATTGACCGCCGTATATTCTTCACCGACTTCTTTACGGGCTTCAACAGAAATACTGAGCGCTGTTTCCTCGCCCATTTCGTCTTCGAAAACAAAACTCAACAATGTATGACCAAATTTATCGCTACCCGGAAACGGCTCCAAAAAGAACCAGACCTCTTTTAATTCGTCGGCATTGACTTGAGTACTGATCCAATCCTGACGGGTAAACTCATCATTCAAGTCATATTCAAATGCTCGGACATTCTGAAACTGATAATTGTCAACATCGATCGACAAAATGCGAGCTTTTTCCGTCAGATTAAACCGCCATTCCCGATCGTCAGAAGGTTTCTGAGCAAAAACAAAAATCAAAAACCCCAGGAGCAAAAAGGGCGTGATTTGAAAAATATATCTGAAAATCCGTTTCATAGATCTCGTCTTGCGCGTTTTTGGTAAAGGGGAAGTTTACAATTTGTCACTGGAAGAAGCCGTCGCGCCGTAAGGACGGCACATTAATCCGCGACTACGATAGGCGCCGATATCCGATTTCAATTTTGACCAGATGTCAGGATCGGCAAAAACGGATGTGTCTAAGGTGTCCTGATACGCATTAATTTCAACTTCGGGCAGACATGATCTGATCATGTCTTCTTCGACGATCATAAAATTATCCGGTGTAACCCCGTCTTGTGTGCTGTCTTGGAAATGTCTCAGCCAGGCATAGGCATGATCACCGACTTCGCGGTAATGCCGCCAACCCGGGGGAACGGAGAAACGTTCGGAGAAGGCCTGCTCAGCCGCAAGCTCTTTCGCACGGCGGGCTTTCTTGAGGGCTAAACTGCGTTCGGCGCCCGCCAGAGACGAGCTGTTGGTCTGCCGCAATTTTGCAACAAGGGCCTCCAGCTCGGAGAAATCATGAAACATGGGATCCGGCGTGCCGTGCAATCCAATCACGGATTGAGGCTCAAGAAGAACGGAGGCGGCTGCAGGGACGAAATAGTTCGCACACGAGGACAGGCATTGTTCCCGGATGATCAGCTGTCGTTCCGCGCGGCCGATCAGGTAGCCGATCTCTCGACCTGGCCCGACCTCACCACCGGAGGAATTCACGATTACAGTGGTTACCGCAGGGTGCAGTTTTGCTTGAACGCAATTCAGCATCGGATCGGCGATCATACCCTCGAGCAAAAGCGTGTCGGCTTTAATCAGCCTACATGGTGATGTTTCCGAAGTGGGCACGCTTCCCGGTTTTAGCGCATTCAGTGACAAATAAATTGACGTGAAAATGGTCGTTGTCAGACCGAGCGCTATTAGAAGGCGTTTCACCATGAGCCAATCATAACAGGATTGATATCAACAGACCAGACACCAGCTAATCCGCGGTACTTCGTAATTGTCCTTGAATGTCTCCAAGTCGGTCACGCGACAGATTATACCGCATAATGCAGAATATGGCCGCGAGGCCGATAACGATGGCCATCACCATGGAAATATCGGCGAGGCCGTTGATCTTGGATTGTGGCACGTCGCTTGGATTGGCTTGTTCAGGAAAGGCCAAAATCGTCAAAGCCACAGACGCGACCAATGTGCCGACGGCAAAGGTCATCTTGTTGGCGAAGGTGTAAACCGCATAAATCATGCCTTCCTGACGACGTCCGGTTTCAAGCTCTATTTCGTCAGCAACATCGGCGAGCATGGAACTGGCAATGACTATCGTTGCGGTCAGGCCGGAATAGGCGAAGGCGTTAAAGCCGGCCACGATCAATAATAAATTGGTATCTTCTGATCCCGGCATTACTCCCATTCGGTAACCAAGATAGGGCAGTAAATTACAAATCATATAGATAAAACTAAACAGCAGCACAGCGGGTTTTTTATCGATCTTTTTGGGAATATAGGTCGCCAATAGGATGGCCGGGATCAACGACATAAACGGTGCGATTGCGACGACAAATTTAGCCGTTTGTGAGAATTGCCATAAATAGACGCCCATATAAATGCTGAGCGCGCTGGACGCCCCAAACAAAATAATCAACAGGCTGAATCCGATTGCTAGGAATAGAAAATTCTGGTTTCGGGCGGCGCCAGCAATTTCGCGAAAGGTCTGTGTCCATCTCGTTCGCTCATTCTCGGGCATTGTCGGCAAGTCCGGTATTTTATGCCGGGTACCAAATGTCGAAATGAAGGATAAAATAATTGCAATAGTCGCGAGCGCACAGGCTAATGGCGCGTAGCCGGCTTTGTTCATCATGCCATCTTCGAACTCAGCGCTTTCCGGCAGGAAGACCGCAAAGGCCAGAAAGAATAGAACAAGATTAAATAAATTATTGAACAGTTCGCGAAAAGCAGTGATGGACGTACGTTCATTGTAATCCGTCGACAATTCAGCCGACAGGGCAAAATACGGAACCCCGTAAATAGTTGTGCCGAGCCTGGCTAAAAAAGTGAATACCACCATCCACAATATCAAGGTGATATCGTCCAGTGATGCGGGCGGCGCGAACAAAAGATATAAGACCAGAGCGGTGGGAATGATTGACCACAACATAAAGCCGTGACGCCGTCCCCATTTTCGGGGCTGATGGTTATCGGATATCTGCCCCATAAGCGGATCTGTGATCGCATCAAAAATGACGGCAGCGAAAGCGATCATCCCGACAATCCAGGCCGGGACACCTTCAATATTAGAAAAATAAAACAGAAAGAAAAAACTGAACAGTGACACTTTCATGGTGATCAAACCATGTCCGAGCCCATAGGCGATTTTCGCCGGTATCGAGACCTGCCGGTTAGATCGTTTTGACTGTTTCATGACTTCCCCATTTTTCGTGATTAGATCACAATTTCTGAATGGATCAAAGCTCGTATTTTTCTTGGTGAGGATTGCTTGTCGGCGCGACTTAACCTCGTTAGACATAAAGAAAGAATATAATAAACAGGGGTTTTCATGTCCGATCTACCAAAGCCTATTCCGAAGATTTCAGGTAATAATTTTCAGGCGGAAATTATTAAAGCACGCCAGGCATTTGTGACTGACGAAACGGGTTCGGACATCCCGCATTTGTCGGCTATGACCATTGATCCGTCGACATTGAAAGGGAATGTCGAAAACCCGCTTGGCGCCGCGCAAGTCCCAATCGGTCTGGCCGGCCCAATGATTGTGGACGGCGAATTTGCCAAAGGCCCATATTATGTCCCTATGGCGACAACTGAAGGCACGCTGGTCGCCAGCTATTCGCGCGGCATGCGGATATTGACGCAACTCGGTGGGGCAAAGACGACGATCATAGAACGCTATATGCAGCGGGCACCGGTCTTTCATTGTGAAGATGCCCGCAAGGCCAGGGCCATGGGCGAATGGATCCGTGCCCAGTTTGAACAAATCAAAGCCGCGGCAGAGACAACGACCTCTGTCGGCAAGCTGCACCATATTGAAGGCTATGGCGTCTCGCGTATGTGGTATACGCGCTTCAACTTCACCACGGGTGACGCGGCCGGGCAGAACATGGCCGGTAAGGCGGCTGACGCAGCCTGTAAATGGATTATGGCCAATCGACCTGCCGAACTTGGCCATGTGACTTACACTTTGTCGGGCGCCATTGATACGGACAAGAAACATTCGCAAATCAATACATTGCATTCACGTGGCGCGCGGGTTGTCGTCGAGGCGGTTCTGCCCCGGAATTTGATGCTGTCTATGACCCGGGCGGATACGCGGGATTTATACCGAGCCCGGCAAGTTTCAATGCTCGGCGGCATGCTGTGTGGCACATCAAATAACGGTCTGCACGCAGCGAATGGCATCGCATCCCTTTTTATTGCGACCGGACAAGACGAAGCCAACGTTGCCGAAAGCCAGGCTGGTCTGACCTATGTCGAGCTGCGTGACAACGATGACCTCTATTGGTCACTGACCTTGCCGTCACTGATCGTCGCGACTTATGGCGGTGGGACTGGACTAGCGACGCAGCGTGAATGCCTCGAAATGTTGGGGTGTTATGGATCTGGCAAAGTTGAGGAATTTGCGGAGATTGTTGCCGCGACGGTCCTAGCCGGCGAAATATCTCTCGCCGCTGCTGCCATTGCGGGTGAATGGGTTGAAAGCCATGATAAACATGGCCGAAACCGCCCTTAATCTCAGGGGCCCGAAACCAATTTTTTAACCAGAGCAAATTGAATTTATGAAGAACCCATTTGAAACCGACGAACACAAAGCCTTTCGCGAAACTATTCGAAGTTTCGTTGAAAAGGAAATAACGCCCTTTGCCCATGAATGGGATGAGGCGGGCGCTGTCCCCTGGGAACTCCATGAAAAGCTCGGGGCGCTGGGGTTTTTCGGCTTCGGTATTGATGAGGAATATGGAGGTCTTGGATTTGATGATCCGTTTATGAGGGCTATCGCGTCGGAGGAAATAGCCAAATGCGGCTTTGGCGGGGTAGGGGCCGCCGTCGGGGGGCGAGGGATATCGCTTGATCCTATTCAAAAACTCGCGGCACCTGAAATTCGCGATCGGGTCTTAAAAGATATTGTTCTTGGTAAGAAGGGCTCCAGCCTCGGCATAACCGAGCCCGGCGGCGGGTCCGATGTAGCCAGTCTTAAAACCACGGCCAAACGCGACGGGAATCACTTCGTCATTAATGGCTCCAAGACTTTCATTACCGGTGGAATGGAATCGGATTATTTCGTCATAGGTGCGCGCACTGGCGGTCCCGGCTTGACCGGAATTTCGCTATTCTTTGTTGAAGCCGACACACCCGGTTTTTCGCGTACGCCATTATCCAAAAAAATGGGTTGGTGGGCGTCTAATCAGGCAACACTGTATTTTGATGATGTTCGTGTGCCTGCCACCAATTTGATGGGACAGGAAGATTACGGCTTCATCGCGATCATGCATAATTTCAACAATGAGCGTCTCGGCCTGATAGCGGTTGCGCTCGGCATGATGAAGGCGGCCTATGAAGACAGTATTGCCTGGGCCAAGGAACGCGAGACTTTTGGCAAGCCGCTGATCAAGCATCAGGTTATCCGCCACAAAATCGCGGACATGTCCGCGCGCATTGATGCGGTCGAAAGTTATATGAATATGATATGCTGGCAGATGTCGCAGGGCGAAACGCCGGTCGCGGAATTATCGAAAGCCAAGTTTTTTGCGACGAAGTCTTTAGAATTTGTCGCTTCCGAAGCCATGCAGATCTTAGGCGGCGCAGGTTACCTGCGCGGCAATCGGGTGGAATGTATTTACAGAGAAGTCAAAGTTATTGCTATTGGCGGCGGATCAGAAGAAATTATGCGCGACCTCGCTGTCCGCCAAATGGGATTATAGATCGGGGAGAAACAATATGAGCATTGCAGCAACAGATTGGGTGGCCCATCACGCTTATTTCAAGCCGGATCATAAGGCGATGGTCGACCTCGCTAGTGGTCGTGAGTTTTCCTACAAAGAAATGAATGAACGGGTAGGCCGGGTCGCAGCGATGCTAGAGGCCAAAGGCATAAAAGCCGGCGACCGCGTCGCGTTTTTAATGTTTAACTCCTCCGATCTGATGGAGGTGATCTATGGGTGCTGGCGTATTGGTGCTGTGTGTCTGGCATTGAATTTCCGCTTAACCGTGCCTGAGCTAGAATTTATCTTAAATGATGCCGAGACATCTGCCCTGGTTTATGACCATGCGTTCAAAGCACAAGTCGAGGGTTTGCAGGGCAAAACAACCATTACCCATTTTATCGGTACGGATTGCATGGGGGGCGAGAGCGATTATGAAGCCGGGCTCGCCGCCGTCGAGCCGCGCTTTGAGTATCATCCTCAAACGCTCGAAGATCAATGCATGTTGATGTATTCGTCAGGGACAACGGGCTTGCCCAAAGGCGTGATCATTACCCACGGTATGATGGAATTCGCGCCGGCTGCGGGATCCCGCGTCGGGGGGATGCAGCCCGATAATGTCGCCTTGTCCAATATGCCGCTTTTCCATATTGGCGCGCTCAATGTCACGGGCTGTCCTGCGATTTGGATCGGCTCTACAGCGGTAATCCAGCGCATATTTGATATTGAGGGAACGCTAGAGGCGATTAATGATCCGGAATTGGGGATCACCTCGCTTTTCATGGTGCCGGCTGCGCTCAATGCCATGCGCATGCACCCCAAGGCGGAAACGACTGATTTTTCCCGTATTCGAACCTGTATGTCCGGCGGCGCTCCAGTGCCAGTCGAGATCATGTCCTGGTGGGAAAAGAAGGGCCTGATCGTGCAACAAGGATACGGCATGACCGAAACCGCGGCTGCGGGCAGTGCTGTGACCAAAGAAGAAGCCATGTCAAGGATCGGATCCACAGGGCGTGCCCTGATCCACTCCAAGATTAAGATCATGGATGATAGTGGGCAGGAATGCGCGCCGAATATTCCCGGTGAGATTTGGTTTAAAGGAGCCACGGTCACGCCGGGCTATTGGCGTCGCCCGGATGCTAATGCGGAAAGTTTCGTTGATGGCTGGTTCCGGTCCGGTGACATCGGTCGCATGGATGAAGAGGGCTATATCTATATCGAGGACCGAATGAAGGACATGTATATATCCGGAGGGGAGAATGTGTATCCGGCTGAGGTTGAAAACATACTTTATCAAATGCCACAAATCGCCGAGGCCGCGATTATAGGCGTTAAAGACCCGCGTTGGGGCGAGACCGGATGTGTGATTGCAGCCCTTAAACCTGACTGTGAGCTTTGTCTCGACGATGTGGTAAATCATATGTCAGACAAGGTCGCGAAGTTTAAATTGCCGCAACATCTTCATATCGTAGATGCCTTGCCGCGCAATGCGACCGGAAAGGTCTTGAAATTTCAATTGCGAGAATCCGTGCCGGTGGCTCTGGGGTTAAAGGATTAGACCGGAAGCGTTTTTGCAAATTCCAAACAGGCGTCATAATCTGCCATGATGTTGTTGCGGCGATCGTCAATGGCGGATTGTACGGTGGGATCATTAAACACATATAATCGATTGTTTTGAACAGCATTCAAAACCATGGCGGCATAGGTTTCGGCGGGCATTCCGTTTTCGACCAGGGCTTTGATGGTTTGAAACATTGGGCTGTTGCGATGATTTTCATTAAAATTGCCGGATGGCCGAAGTTCACCCGTATTGTGAATATTGGATTGCACCCAGGTCGGACACAGGATCGACACATGAATATTGTCTTCCGGGAGTTCTTGGGCCAAGGCTTCGGAATAGCCGACCACAGCAAATTTGGTCGCGTTATAGGGTCCCAGATTTGACATGGTAGCATGACCAGCCATGGAGGCCGTATTGATGATATGCCCGCCTTCGCCGTGGGATCTGATTAGCGGCGTGAAGACCTCGACACCATGAACAACACCCATCAAATTGATATCAACAATCCATCGCCAATCCTGAAGATCAACCTCACCCGTCTTTCCAGCCAGGCTGACCCCGGCATTATTTGCGACGATGTGAACTTTGCCAAAGGACTCGATTGTGGCTTTGGCGGCTGCATTCACCGAGCCAGGGTCTCTAACGTCGCAAACCACGGTCGCAACCTCAGCGCCGTCTGCTCGCAATAAATTGGCCTCGACTTCCTGGCCCTTTTCATCAATGTCCGCCATCATGACCTTCGCGCCAGCTTGTATCATGGCTTTAGTTAACGCCAGTCCAATCCCAGATGCGGCGCCTGTGATAAAGGCAGTTTTTCCTTGAATGTCAGTCATATTAATTCGTTTCCAGTTATTGGGCTCGGGACGGGAATTATCGGCGTAATGAGGATAATGGCTCTCTCAACCTTGTTCCAATTTTTAATCCGAGTCGATTGTTCAGGGTTTTAAGGCCCCAAGCTTGTCGCGCATCTTATCGGTTAACGCTACGGGTCGTCTTGTTTTTTCGTCCACATAGACATGGACAAAATGGCCTTTCGCGGCGCACGCCTTGTCGTCATTTCGAAACAGGCCAATTTCATATGTCACCGAACTTGTGCCTATTTTGGCGACCCGCAGGCCACCATGAATGATATCCGGGAAGCTGATGGGCGCAAAGAAATCGCATCCGGTCTGCACAACAAGACCGACCGTATCGCTTTTGCCGATTTCAAGCAGGTTTTGTTCGATCAGCCATTGGTTCACCAGCGTATCAAAAAAGAAATAGTAAACCGAATTGTTAACATGACCATAGACGTCGTTATCAGCCCAGCGGGTCGGCATGGCCTGAAAATGTTTATAGGCGCTGCGAGGTTCGGGTTGCGGTCGGCTCACAAAATTGTCTCATAAATTTTGACCGTGGCGTCAAAGGTCATTTCGCGTGCATTATTCATCAAGAGCCGATCTTTGGTCATGGCATCTTCGGCCATCATCGGAATGGCATTGGCGGAAATGCCGACCTCGGTCAATGTGGTCGGAACCTCTGTGGCAGCTTTGATCCTGAGCATTTCATCAATCAGATCAGCACCTGTCTGGCCAACGCCCAGGTCTTGCGCGATTTCGCCGTACCAGTGATCGGCCTTGGGGAGGTTGTATTTCATCACTTCGGTCAAGACCAGCGCGTTGGACAATCCATGGGGCACATGAAAAAAGCCGCCAAGCGGATAGGCAAGGGCATGCACAGCAGCACAAGGCGCATTGGAAAAAGCCTGTCCGGCTAGCATGGCCCCGATAAGCATATCATTACGCGCGTCAATATCATTCCCATCATCACAGGCCCTGACAATGGCACTGCGCATTTTTCTCAAAGCGGACAAAGCGAGTGTATCAGAAAGTGGGTTCTTTAAACGGATCGAAGTGTAGGCTTCGATCGCGTGGACCATAGCGTCAATACCGGTTGAGGCGGTGATAGATTTAGGCAGGCCGATGGTCAGGTCAGCGTCTAACAATACCCGATCCGCATAAAGACTATCGGCGACCACACCTTTTTTGGCGGTTTTCCCAGTTGTCAAAATCGCGACATTGGTGACTTCTGATCCTGTTCCGGATGTGGTTGGAATTAAAAGCAGGGGCAAGGTCGGTCCCTTAGCCAGACCGACTCCATACATGGTTTCGAGGGGCTGATCGCAACCAGCGAGATGGGCGATCACTTTGGCGGTATCCATCGGGCTTCCACCGCCAAACCCGATCACCAGACCGGCGTCAAAGACCTTAACCGCGTCGGCGCCTTTTAAGACGATTTCTTCGGGTGGATCGGCGACGACGTCGTCAAAAACCATGACGTTATACCCGGCCTCTTCTAGGGCACTGATCCCGGCATCTATCAGGCCCAATCCGCGAACACCTTTATCCGTAATGATGGCGATGCGTTTGTTTGGACATAGACCCTCTACATAATGATCCAGGCGGGTTGCCCCGCCAGGTTCTATGCGAATATCTGAGACTGTTTGAAAGCTGTGCATGATGGTCCTTAAATTTCCTCGCACTTCGTCAAGCTCAGTGTGAGGAAATTATTCGATCCGATCAAATAATTTCCGTTCCAATTCCTCATCCTGAGCCTGACGAAGGATGAGACGAGTTAGGCTTACATCGTCAAGACGACTTTGCCCATGACTTTACGTTCAACCAGTTCGGTCATGGCATCTGCGAAGTTCTCAAGCTTATGCGCGCCGCTCACCCGGGGTCGGATCTTGCCCTGTTCATAAAGTCCCATGAGCTCGGCCATATTTTCCATATGGCCCTTAGGGTTGCGCGGGATCCAGGCGCCCCAGTGAATACCGCGCACATCCAGCTCCTTAAGCAGCATCCAGTTAAAGGCCACTTTTGGAATGTCGCCGCCCGCAAATCCAATGACCAGATATCGTCCGCCCCATTTTAACGATCGCAGGGCAGGCTCAGCGAATTTATCACCGACCGGATCGTAACAAATGTCTGCGCCTTTTCCGGTGATTTCTCTGACCCGGGCCTTAAGGTCTTCATCCACGTAATTAATGCCGTGATCTGCGCCGTAGTCTTTGCACACATCCAGCTTGGCTTGTGAACTCGCCGCCGCGATCACGTTCAAGCCCATATGTTTGCCGAGCTCTACCGCCGTCAGGCCGACGCCCCCCGCAGCCCCGAGCACGAGCAATGTTTCACCGGGCTTGATATCCGACCGGTCTTTCAAGGCGTGATAGCTGGTCGCATAGACCATGACGAAACCGGCCGCTTCTTCATAGCTCATCTTATCTGAAATCGGGACGCAGATCTCGGCGGGAACGACGGCTTCTTCCGCGAAACAGCCAACACCGGGCAGGGCGGCCACACGTTGACCGACCTTAAGGTGAGACACCCCTTCGCCGACCTCGATAATGTCGCCGGCGCATTCCGCGCCTGCGATGAAGGGAAAGGGGGGTTTGACCTGATACTGGCCTTGCACCATTAAGATATCCGGGAAGTTCACTCCGGCGGCCTTAATCGCAATCCGGACATGACCCTTTTTGATTTTCGGGGCTTCGGTTTCAATAACTTTGTGCGAACTAAACGGGGCAAATTCTGTACAGACGAGGGCTTTCATAGGGGTCTCTATATTCTTGTTTATTTATTTTTGTGGCGTACGCCTTTCGCGGGCGGGGTTTCGGCGCCGCCGGCAAAACACTGCGCGATTTTCATCCATTCATTGGCGGCTTCTCCGGTCATTACCAGAGACGTATCCGCAATATTGCGACATTGGGTGACGACCTGGCAAAACTCCTCGGCGCTACCCTCGAGCATATTGTCGGCCTGAGGATTATTCCATTCCCAAATGGCGCCGCTTGGTGCGGTCAGGCGGACATAGGGTTTGGGCAGGATTGGTTCCATCTGATTGACCTTGAACGACCAGCTATAAGTTGTAACGCCGATATGGGCGACATTTTTCAGGCGATCGCCATTCACGCGGTCCAGGCCCAGTACATCGAAAATGGCCTGGGCATGGGCCCAATGTTCCATTTGGCGGGCGATGATACAGGATCTGACCGACATATCGGGTC
>JAHDDX010000070.1 GCA_020629135.1 Hellea sp. | reverse complement strand
TGGGTAAGCGCGAAGTGCCAAGCCGGGCCTATGTGGGGGCTTTCAATTTCAAAGGGACCGACCAGCAGAAAAATGTCGGTCAGCTTTCCGGTGGTGAACGCAACCGGGTGAACCTGGCGAAAATGCTGTCCAAGCCGTGTAATGTGCTTCTACTTGACGAACCGACCAATGATCTCGATCGGGAAACTTTGGCCTCACTTGAAGTGGCGCTAGAAAAATTCCCGGGTTGTGCCGTGGTGATCTCTCACGATCGTTTCTTCCTCGACCGTCTGGCCACCCATATTCTGGCCTTTGAAGGTGACAGCCACGTGGAATGGTTTGAAGGCAACTTCGCTGACTACATTGAAGACAAGAAAGCCCGCCTGGGAGATGATGCGGATATTCCAAAGAAACTGAAATTCGTCAAATTT
Source organism: Hellea sp. (assembly GCA_020629135.1). GTDB lineage: Bacteria > Pseudomonadota > Alphaproteobacteria > Caulobacterales > Maricaulaceae > JACOMS01. The sequence continues at coordinate 14,585 of JAHDDX010000070.1, read as the reverse complement.
GAACGATAATTTTAATCAAAAATCATCCCGTTTTTGACTGGACAATTGATTTGAACCTGCTTAACCCTACTTGCGAATAATTCGCAAGTGGGCCCTGCTATGACAAATCCGAAACTCCGTAAAACCCTGGTAACTTTACATCTGTTATTTGCCGGTTTTTTGACGCCCGCTTTTCTCATGCTGGCGATAACCGGTGGGAATTATCTGCTAGGGAATAAGGGCAGTATTGAGACACAGTCGCTTACGCTTGTTGAGGGGGCAAGTCTCGATTTTCAAAGCGCATCTTTACATGCCGATGTTGAGAAACTGCTCGCGGATAGCGGCATTGATCACAAGTTTGAATATGTAAAATCGCGGGGCGCGACCAAAATTCATCTGCGTCCGACCTCTCGCCCTTATATTGAAATTGAGCAAACGGCGGTCGGCCTCCAAGCCAGCCTGAACACACCCAGCCTGCAGGCCGGATTTATGGAGCTGCATAAAGGCCACGGCCCGAAGATCTTCAAAACCTATCAAAAGCTCGTCGCCCTTGGTCTCATCGGTGTTGTTTTAGGCGGCTTTTTGGTCGGGATTTTAGCGCCTGCCTATCGTCGTCGTACTTTGGCGGCGACCGGGCTTGGGACGCTGATTTTTTTCGCCCTGACTTTCTTAGGGTAAATTAATGGAAAACTAACGGCGGTTTAAGCGTTTTCTAACCCTGTCTTGCTAGGTTCTGGCCAATTCAAAAAAGGAATTGGTCGGGATCATGCGTTTAGCAAAGCTAGTTATTGGATCGTCTGTTTTAGCCTTAAGCGCCTGTGGCGGCGGGGGCAGTAGTGGAACCACAACCCTTCAGGCCAATGCGACTGCAGCCGCAAATCAGTCGCCGCAACTTGCTGTTCCCAATGCGGATCAAAATGCCAAAGCGGGCGAGGCGTTTAATTATGACGCGACGCAAAACGGTACGACCTTTAACGATCCCGAAAATGATCATCTGACCTATACAATGGCTGTTTCGCCTGATCATGGTGATTTTACGTTTTCTAATGGGCACGTTTCCGGTACGCCGAGCCAGGCTACAACTATTGAAATTCGGATTACGGCATCAGACGGGCATAGTACCATATCAGACGACTTTAATGTCTATATTGCTGAAAGCGACAATAACGCCCCGATTATTGCGACGGCCAATAATAATCAGACGACTGTCGCCGGACAGGCATTTACCTATGACGCGACACAGGGTGGAAATACGTTTTCCGATCCTGACGGTGACTCGCTGACTTATTCTGTCAGTTTCAATCCCGCCAGCACCGAGTTTACAGTCTCAAATGGCGAAATTTCTGGAACTCCGACAACGGTTCAATCCTATGAAGTGACCGTTACGGCGTCTGATGGGCAGGCTGAAGTTTCAGACGTGTTTAACCTCTCTGTCGCCACGGGGCTAAGCGCCGTAGAACAAACCTTTGGCGGTCGCATCGACCTGGCTAATCTGGAAGACTATGCGACCTTAAACGCGCCAGCCTATGTGAGGGCGCCGAATACGGTTACAAATCCGATTACGAATGCGGGGGCAACGCTGGGGCGGGTTCTGTTTTATGATCCAGCCCTGTCAATTGACGACACGGTCGCCTGCGCCTCTTGTCACCAACAAGCCAATGCTTTTAGTGATTTGAGCACGGTCAGTGCGGGTGTTGAAGGCGGTCAAACCGGACGCCATTCCATGCGATTGATTAATACCATATTTTCAGATGAACCGGCTTTTTTCTGGGACGAACGCGCAGCAGATCTTGAAGATCAGGTCACGCGTCCTATTCGTGATCACAATGAACACGGATTTAGCGGACAAAATGGCCGTCCGGATTTCAATGATCTGATCACAAAGCTTGAAGCTATTGATTACTACCAGGAATTATTCACTTTTGTATTTGGTGACGCCACTATAACCGAAGCACGCATGCAGTCGGCGCTGGCCCAATTTGTCAACTCGATCGTATCTTTTGACTCGCGTTTTGATGAAGGTCGAGCCCAGGTCGCTGATCCGTTTGCACCTTTTCCGAATTACACATTTGACGAAAATGAGGGAAAAAACATCTTCATGTCCGGACCACAAGATAACGGCGCCGGATGCCGACGTTGTCACGCGGATCCCGTGTTCTCCGTGTTTCAGGATTCAGGCCATATAGGGGTGATAGGCGTCGCAGGAGATCCGACCGCAACTGATCTGACCAATACAAGGTCACCTTCATTGCGGGATGTGTTTAAACCTGATGGATCAACCAACGGACCGTTCATGCATGACGGTTCTATGCTGACAATGCGAGAAGTGATTGATCACTATGATAATATCCCTGTGCCAACAACTGAACCACTGCGAACAGAATTTATGAATACTCTATCTAACGAGTTTATTACAGTTGATGACACGGAAAACTTGATGCTGACGGATATTGAAAAAGATCAGGTCGAAGCATTTTTACGGACATTGAGCGGGAATGATGTCTATACCAACCCGAAATGGAGCGATCCGTTTTAGGCGTTTGTGTGGGTTCGAAGTTTTTTAAAAATTCGGCCATCCATCACCAAAAGACCCAGCCCGATCAGCGCCATGCCCAGGCCTTGAAGCGTTGTGAACGACTCACCGAGGATGATTACGCCTAGCAATATCGCCGAAATCGGGATCAGAAAGGTAACAAGTGCGGCATTGGTTGCGCCGGCCGACTCGATCAGCTTGAAGTAAAGAATATAGGCCAGCACCGTACTGAAAAAGGCAAGACCGGCCATGTAAACCCAGGCTGCAATGCCCGGATTTATCAATGTCCAGGGTTGGTCTATATAAAGCGTGAGCGGTATTAAGAGGATGGTCGCCATGGTCACTTGTCCAGTCGCTATCATTAAGGGCGACAGGCCTATAGTCTTAAACCGTCTGGAATAAACGGCAGCGACAGCATATGAGAGCGCGGCGCCCATGACCGCAAGTTGGCCTAATACTGAGCCAGACAGGCCGTTCAGGGCTTCCGGCCCGATCATCACAATGGTGCCAATAATTCCTATCAGCACGCCCCAAAACTTACCCTTTGTGATTTTTTCATCGGCTAGAAAGGCCCCGGCCAATACAACTGTAAAAAACGGCGTTGTGGCATTGAGGATCGATGCGAGGCCGGAATTGATCTGAGTTTGCCCCCAGGTAATCAGGCAAAATGGCAGGGCGTTGTTTAAAGCGCCAACCATGACCAAAGCCCACCAATGTGAAGCCTTTTTCGGCAAGTCGATTTTCATAAATAATATGATGATCCACAAAGCGACCGCCGCTAAAAACACCCGCAAGGTCACAATGGTTAAGGGCGGAAGGAGCTCTACTAAAACTTCAATAAAGAAAAATGAGCCGCCCCACAGAATAGACAAAACAATAAGCGCAAAAATATCTTTGGCGGTCATTTGAATGTGAATCGATTGGGTCATAATCGAAGACATAGCAGATATTCTCTGGTCTGCCGCCGAAAAAGAGGCATCAAATAAGGTCAAAAAATAAAGATATAATGATTTTTTTATATCTTTTTAAATTGGGCGTGCTATAGACGTCTTATGGAAGAGATTGCGACAGCTTTGAAAGTCATGGGGCATCCGGATCGACTACGGATTTTAGCTATATTATCCTATGGTGAATTTACGGTCAGTGAGCTGGTGCATATCCTCGGATTATCGCAACCGCGTATTACCCAATATATCAAATCACTGGAAGAGGCTGGAATTATAGAGCGCCTGAAAGAAGGCAGCTGGGTGTTTTCCAGGATTAACCGAAACAATGCTGCTATTTCGGCCCTTGTTGCGACGACGCTGGGCAGTTTAAAAGTCGATGACCCAGCGTTATTGTCTGACCGCCGCAAGCTCGAGGAAGTACGCGAACATCGGGCTAAGTCTGCAGATGCTTTTTTTGCCGATGTGGCAAATGATCGAGGGCAATTGGGCGACGAATATTTGCCGCAAGCCGATATCGAAGCGGTGATCAAGCGATTGGCCGGCAATAACGCCTTTGATTTTATGGTCGATCTGGGCACCGGAACGGGCCGCATTCTCAATTTGTTTTCAGACCAGGTAAAACGGGGCACCGGGTTCGATAATAGCGCTGATATGCTTAAAGTGGCCCGGTATAATTTATCTGGCGATTCTCACGCGCATTTATCCTTGCGCCAGGGAGACCTGCGCTCAACACCCTTGGCCTCCGCCAGCGCAGATCTGGTGACACTTCATCAAGTATTACATTTTCTGGACGATCCTGAGGACGCCATTCGCGAGGCAGCCCGGATTATGATGCCCGAAGGTAAATTGTTGATCATTGATTATATCAAACATGATTTGGAAGTGTTCCGGGAAAAATATGCGCATCGCCGATTGGGGTTCAGCGACGAGAATCTATTGCTGTGGGTTAAGACCGCCGGCTTGAAATTGCGCGCTCAGGAAGTGGTTCGAACAGAAGAAGGGAAGCCGGATGTTTGCATTTGGCTTGCCGAGAAATCTCAAACGGAACAACAAGCATCATGACATATCTTGCAAATGCTGTACACAGCGAAGGTTATGGCCCGGTTGCACGGACGGCAGGAAAGGATACAGGCGATGTCCATGTCAGTTTTGAATTTTTTCCACCTAAGAATCAAAAAATGGAAGACAGGCTTTGGACGACAATTCGCAAGCTTGAAACGCTAAACCCCGATTTTGTGTCGGTGACCTATGGTGCCGGCGGGACAACACGCGAACGCACCCATCGAACTGTTGAAAAAATGGTTGCTGAAAGTTCCGTAATCCCAGCGGCTCATTTGACCTGCGTTGGCGCTGATCGATCAGAAATTGATCAAATTGCCCGGGATTACTGGAATAGCGGCGTTCGACACATCGTTGCGCTACGTGGTGATCCGCCTGAGGGTGTCGGTGAAGCATACAGGCCCCATCAAGGGGGGTATGCTTATGCGTCCGACCTCGTGACTGGGCTCAAATCTGTGGCCGATTTTGAAGTCTCGGTGAGTGCCTATCCTGAGCGCCATCCGGAAAGTCCGACCTGGGATGCGGAAATTGATAATCTAAAACGTAAAGTGGATGCCGGCGCAACGCGCGCAATTACTCAGTTCTTTTTTGCTCCGGAAACGTTTCTGCGTTTTCAGGACAAGGTTGCCGATCGCGGAATTGATATTCCGATCGTGCCCGGACTTATGCTGCAACCCAATTTTAAAGGCTTAAATCGTATGTCAGAGATGTGCGGCGTGTCCATTCCGAACTGGTATGCGCAGCTCTTTGACGGCCTGGAAGAGGACGCGCCCGCCCGCCAATTATTGACATCGTCGCTGGCAACGGAACTTGTTGCTCAACTCTTCGATCAGGGTGTGCGTCATTTCCATCTCTACACATTAAATCAATGGGAATTGGCCTATGCGGTGGGACGAGTGCTCGGCATGCATAGGGCTGACCGGGTGGGCTAGTCGTGGTTTGGTCTAAAATTGAAAAAGCTATTAGCGAACGCATCCTGATTCTTGACGGTGCAATGGGCACAATGTTGCAATTGCAAAAGCTGGAAGAAGCGGACTTCCGGGGTGAGCGTTTTCTTGATTGGCACATGCCCGTGCAGGGGAATAACGATCTGCTATGTATCACAAAGCCTGAGGCCGTAGCCAAAGTTCACAATGCCTTTTTGGAAGTAGGTTCGGACTTTATTGAAACCAATAGCTTCAATGCCAATTCCATCAGTCAGGCGGATTACGATATGGCGGATTTCGCGCCTGAAATAGCCCGGCGGTCGGCGCGTATTGCTCGTGATTGTGCGGATGCCTGGACAGAAAAAACCCCTGAAAAACCCCGCGCCGTTCTTGGCGCAATTGGTCCAATGAATAAGACATTGTCTATTTCGCCCAAGGTCGAAGACCCTGGTTATAGGGATGTCGGTTTTGATCAGGTTTGCGAATCCTATTTCCAGCAAATTACGGCTTTTATTGATTTGGTCGATGCCCTGATCATCGAAACGGTCTTTGATACATTGAATTGTAAAGCTGCGATTTTGGCGGCGAAACGCGTCTTTGATGATGTTGGATATGAGAAGCCGGTCCTCATTTCCGGGACGATTACGGATCGCTCCGGGCGGACATTGTCAGGACAAACTGCTGAAGCGTTTTGGCTGTCGGTAGCGCATGCCAAGCCTTTTGCCATTGGTCTGAACTGTGCCTTGGGCGCTGATGAAATGCGTCCGCATATTGCCGCAATTTCCAAAGTCGCGAATTGTCATGTTCTGGCCTATCCAAACGCCGGATTACCCAATGCTTTTGGTGAATATGATGAAACACCAGACGATATGGCATCGCAAATGTCACCCTGGGCTGCGGACGGATATGTCAATATTCTAGGCGGCTGCTGCGGGTCGACGCCGGGTCATATACACGCCATAAAAAAATCGGTGGAAAATAGTACGCCTCGTCCGGTTCCGCAAATTACTCCGACCCTGAGATTGGCGGGTCTCGAACCTTTTCAAATTGCTGTCTAAGGAACTCTCATGGGCAAACAATATGATCAGATAACTGACAAGTTAAAATCCTTTATCGAAGCGCAGCATATGTTTTTCGTGGCGACCGCGCCGTTGTCAGGTGAGGGGCATGTAAATGTCTCACCAAAAGGATATGACACATTTCGGTTATTAGGCCCTAATAAGGTCGCCTATCTGGATTATGGTGGCAGCGGCATCGAAACCCATGCCCATGTCCTGGAGAATGAACGTATCACCATAATGTTCTGCGCATTTGAGGGCAAACCCAATATTTTGCGTCTATACGGGAAGGGCTCTGTTTGCGCCTTTTATGATGAGGGATTTGACGAATATATGAAACTGTTTCCCGACTATGATCGGGCGCGGGCTATAATAATAGTCGATGTCACTCGTATCACGGATAGCTGCGGTTTCAGTATTCCGTTTTACGAATTTCAAGGTGAGCGAGATCAGCTCCGTCGCACGCATACCCATAAAACTGTCGACGACTGGTATGAATATCGACTGACGAGAAACGCAGAAAGCATAGACGGCTTGCCCGGATTAATACGTCCTGAATAATCATGACCAATACTGCCCAGTTTATAAATATTGGTGAGCGCACCAATGTCGCCGGTTCGGCTAAATTTAAACGTCTCATCGTCGACCGAAAATTTGACGAAGCATTGTCAATTGCCCGACAGCAAGTCGAAAACGGTGCTCAAATCGTCGATGTTAACATGGATGACGGGCTGATCGACGGCGAAGCGGCCATGACCCGGTTTCTCAATTTATTGGCCAGTGAGCCCGATATTGCGCGGGTTCCAATTATGATCGACAGCTCGAAATGGAACGTAATTGAAGCCGGTTTAAAATGTGTTCAAGGTAAAGCCGTCGTTAATTCGATTTCTTTAAAAGAAGGGGAAGAGGCATTTCTGGAGCAAGGCCGGAAAGTGCGTGACCTTGGTGCGGCGACTGTGATCATGGCCTTTGATGAAAAAGGTCAGGCGGAAACCGCCGATCATAAATTTGAAATCTGTGAGCGAGCATATAATCTGTTGACGCAGGAAATCGGGTTCCCGCCCGAAGACATTATATTCGATCCCAATATTTTTGCGGTCGCCACGGGAATTGAAGAACACAATGATTATGCCGTTGCCTTTATTGAGGCGACACGTCGAATTAAAGAAAAACTTCCCTATGCGCGCGTATCTGGCGGCCTGTCCAATGTCAGCTTTGCTTTTCGCGGCAATAATCCCGTACGCGAAGCCATGCATAGCGTTTTTCTTTACCACGCAATTGCAGCCGGTCTGGATATGGCTATCGTCAATGCAGGCCAATTGACTATTTATGATGATATTCCGGAAGAACTTCGTGAAGGGGTTGAAGACGTAATACTGAATCGACGCGAAGATGCGACGGACCGACTACTGGAAATTGCCGATAAATATAAGGGCGGCAAATCCAAAAAGGCCGCAATTGATACACGCTGGCGCGACCAGTCGGTGGAGAAACGCCTTGCCCATGCCCTGGTGCATGGAATCACGACCCATATTGTCGAAGATACGGAAGAAGCCCGGCAAGGGGCGCAGCGACCCTTACACGTGATCGAAGGTCCCCTAATGGACGGGATGAATATCGTGGGTGACTTGTTTGGTTCAGGTAAAATGTTTCTGCCGCAAGTCGTTAAATCCGCCCGCGTCATGAAAGCGGCCGTGGCCCATTTGATGCCGTTTATGGAACAGGAAAAAGAAGAAATGGGTTTGGCTGGAAAGTCAAATGGGGTGATTTTAATGGCCACTGTAAAAGGCGATGTTCACGACATTGGCAAAAACATTGTCGGGGTTGTTTTGCAATGTAATGGCTATGACGTGATTGACCTGGGTGTGATGGTGCCTTGCGAAACCATCCTTAAAACCGCTCAGGAACACAATGTTGATATGATTGGATTGTCCGGCCTGATCACACCAAGCCTCGATGAAATGGTTTATGTTGGATCGGAAATGCAGCGCCTGGGCATGACTATGCCGCTTTTGATCGGCGGCGCCACAACATCGAAAACACATACGGCAGTCAAGATTGAACCAGCTTACGACGCCGGGTCGACGGTTTATGTAACAGACGCGTCCAGGGCTGTTGGTGTCGTCAGCGCTTTTATGGGTGAGGGAAAAGACGAATATGCGGCAGGTCTGCGTGCGGAATATGAAAAAGCCCGAATTAGTCACATAAAAGGTCAGCAGCGCAAAAATCGCCTGACATTAAAAGAAGCGCAAGACAATAAATGGACAGCGGATTGGGATCAGTATGAGCCACCTAAGCCAAAGTTTTTAGGAACCCGATCTTTTTCGGATTATGATCTTTCCGAACTTCGGGATTATATTGACTGGACTCCATTTTTTGCGACCTGGGAGCTTAAAGGCCGGTATCCGGATATTTTAAAAAGTGAGGCCTATGGCGAAGCGGCCCGGGATTTGTTTGCTGATGCGCAGGCCATGCTGGATCGTATTATCACGGAAAAATGGGTTGAAGCGCGCGGCGTTATTGGATTTTGGCCGGCGGTGCAGGATGGTGAAGATATTAAAGTTTTTGATCCTCAAAATCCCGAGAGGGAGATTGCCAAATTTCATGGGCTCCGTCAGCAGATCAGCAAAGGTGGGAACGGAAAGCCGAATTTCAATATCGCAGACTTTGTCGCGCCAAAAAATGATTATATTGGCGGGTTTTGTGTGACGGCCGGAATTGGTGAGCACGACCGCGCGCAAGCCTTCAAAGAGGCTGGCGATGATTATAATGCGATTTTATTTCAAGCGCTGAGCGATCGCCTGGCTGAGGCCTTTGCCGAGCATATGCATGCGCGGGTTCGACAAGAATTTTGGGGATATGCACCCAATGAAAGTTGGAAAAACACGGATCTGATAGCCGAGAAATATGATGGAATCCGCCCAGCGCCCGGTTATCCAGCCCAGCCCGACCATACGGAAAAGTCGACCTTGTTCCAATTGCTCGACGCCACAAAAGAGGCCGGGGTTACGCTGACCCAAAGTTTTGCGATGCATCCCGCCAGTTCAGTCTCGGGACTTTATTTTAGCCACCCGGACAGTGTCTATTTCGGTGTCGGGAAAATCGAAAAAGAGCAGGTCGATGATTATGCCCGGCGCAAAGACATGGATGTGGCGGATGTTGAAAGATGGTTGGCGCCGATTCTGAATTACAATTGATCAGTCTGGATTAATTCTGGGGCATTGCCAATCGTCTGAGAAAAGACAATAGTCTCTCTTAAAAAAGGGAGATCAATATGCGCCGTTTTGTAATCATCAGCCATTTGGCATTATCGGCTAGTTTTTTATTTGGTGCTTGTGCGCAGGCGCAGTCCGGGTCCAATGACCTTAAGGCGTCGATCTCGAGTTACTATGACAACCACCTTGGGGACTTGTTTACCCATTTCCATCAGAACCCCGAACTTTCTTTTCAGGAACATCAAACCGCGAAACGTATGGCAAAAGAATTGCGCGACCTCGGATATGACGTCACGGAAAACATCGGGGGAACCGGCGTAGTTGCCGTTTTAAAAAACGGTCCGGGACGGACCATTATGTTGAGAGCCGATAGTGACGGATTACCGGTCAAAGAAGATACGGGCCTATCCTATCAATCGCGGGCCAAACAAATTGATCCTCTTGGCAAGGAACAATATGTCATGCATGCTTGTGGTCACGATGTGCATATTACGTCGCTGGTCGGAACCGCCAAAGCGATGATGGATCGTCGTGAACAATGGTCAGGAACGCTGGTCCTGATTGTTCAGCCTGCTGAAGAAATAATCTCCGGTGCCCGGGCGATGCTTGAAGACGGGCTGTATACGCGGTTCCCAAAACCGGAATATGCCTTGGCATTTCACGTCTCGGCTCAAATGCCTGTCAATCATGTTCAGGTGCATTCTTCAGCTGCGATGTCGAGCTCAGACAGTGTCGACATCATAGTTCACGGCGTGGGGGCTCATGGGGCATCACCCCACAAGGGTATCGATCCTGTCTTGGTCGCGTCGCAAATTGTTGTGTCTTTACAATCGGTCGTCTCGCGGACAATCGCGCCGCTTAAGCCAGGGGTCATAACTGTTGGGTCAATTCACGGTGGGACGAAACATAATATCATTGGTGATCGCGTCGATTTACAACTGACAGTTCGTTCAGATGATCCTGAAACTCGAGAAATCCTATTGGACGGCATTGACCGGGTCGTCGAAGGTGTTGCTCGGTCTATGGGCGTTCCTGAAGATAAAATGCCAGAGGTAAAACGATCCAAAACAGGCACGACACCACCGACAGTCAATCACACGCCAACGGCTGAATTTTTGAGAGGTGTATTTTCTGATCATTTTGGTGAAGAACAGATTTTCACGCGTCCGCGTGAGGGTATGGGCGCCGAGGATTTCGCCTATTTCATTACACCGGAACTTGGCGTGAAGGGTGTTTATTTTGCGATTGGTGGATCGCCGGAAGATGAGTATGAAACCGCGCCGTCTCATCATTCGCCGTTTTTTAAAATCGTGCCGGAACCCGCAGTATCCATGGGAACAGAGGCGATGGTGACGGCGGCGATCGCACTTTACAATAAGTAAATAAAAAACCGGATCCGAGCGCCCCGCTCAAGGATCCGGCTATTTCTGCGCCCATAATATCACAGTTAGTTTCCCAATCTGTGTTTGTGCCATTGGCCCATTTCAAATTTCTAAATGGAATTTACACTATTTTCTTGTGATTTTCGGTCAAATTCGCCGAATTACCCGTCATTTTCTTGACATTTTCGGCCAAATGGCGATTTTCCATCCATGTCCGATATTTTGCGATCTCGAACCGTGTCTTCAACCTATTTGCAGGCTTTTGTCTATGGCGCTGCTAAGATGGGAATGGATAAATCTGTTTTACTGGACCGGATTCCGGGCGGTGAAAATACCTTAAACAATCCGGTTCGTCGTTTCACAACCAAGATCCTAATCGATATATTGAATTATTCGGTTGAGAAAACTCAAGACCGAACTTTACCCCTGCGGATTGGGCTTAATTTTCGTCAAGAAAACTTTTTGGATGTTGGCTACGCCATGCCATTTGCAAGCTCCTTACAGGAAGTCATCGATTTGAACGAAGTCCATCAGGTCCTCAATCAACAAATAGGCCGTACGGGTGTTACTATAGATGACGGGAATGCCCACCTTCATTGGACGTCATATTCAGGCGATATCCATTACGAGAAATATTATACCGAGGCCATTTTCGCGGGCTATGCGTCTCTTGGGCGATGGTTGCTTAGAAGTCAGGATAATCCGATATTGAAAATGCGGTTTCGACATGAAAAGCCAAAAGAATTAGCCGTGCATCATGTGGTGTTTGGCGAAGACATTGAGTTTGGTGCGGATCGGGATGAAGTTATTTACCCCGCTCGATTATTGAAATCTAAAATGCCTTCAGCAAATCCTCATGTTTTCAATCTGCTCAAGGCCAAACTCGACCGCAAGCTTGTCGAACTCAATCAACCAACACCGATTGGCGTCGAAGCTTTGAGACTGGTTCAAGCGGGCCTGGCGAGAGAAAATGTCGGGATTGATGTTATTGCCAAAAAAATGGGAATGAGTGAAAGAACGTTTAGGCGCCGGCTGCGAGAAGAAAATACATCCTTTCGGGAGATTTTATCAGAAGCGCGTAAGGAACTTTGCGAAATCTATTTCAACGAAAATCGCTTGTCTTTGTCTCAGATTGCGCAATCCCTCGGCTTTCAGGATCAAAGCGCTTTTACCCGGGCATTTAAGTCTTGGTATGGACAATCCCCGCGCCAGTATAAATCCGGGCTCAATCTTTGAAATTGCTATGGACCTTTGTCATCCTTGGGCTAAAGGGGTTTTATGACAAAACAGCTTAAACTCTTTATCGGGAATTATAACTATTCCTCCTGGTCTTTGCGGCCGTGGCTGGTTTTGAAAAAGGCCGAATTACCATTTTCAACTGAAATGGTTGATCTGGATATTCCCGGTTACAAGAACAAACTCTTGTCGATTTCCGATGCGGGTACGGTTCCGGTTCTGCAAATCGGAGAGGACAAATTACCAGATAGCCTGGCGATTAGCGAGTTTGCAGCCAAATGCGTGCCTAACCTTTGGCCTTTGGATGAGGGAGAGAAAGAACGCGCTCGCGCCGTCACGAAATTAATGCATGAGGGATTTGAAGCTATTCGCCGCGAAGCACCGATGAACTTACGCCGTCGAACCTCCAAACCTGTCCCGCAAGATTGCCTGAATGATGCAGCCGAAATGGATGCTTTATGGACCGAATGTTTGTCGCGGCATGATGGGCCGTTTTTATTTGGGGACTGGACAATTGCCGATGCTTTTTACACCCCAGCGGCGACCCGTTTTGCGTCCTATGATTTGCCGCGCAGTGCCAAGGCCGACACTTATATTTCGGAATTGATGAGCGACCCTTATTATCTGGAATGGGAAGCAATGGCCTTTACGGAAACGCATATTCTGCCTGAAACCGATGCTGTGAATAATTGAGCAAGCTATGAACCTGAAAGACACTATCAGAACCATCCCGGATTTTCCGAAACCCGGTATAATGTTTCGAGATATTACGACACTGATGACGAATCGAGCGGCTTTTGCAGAGTCGGTAAAAAAATTGGCAGACCCTTACCGAAACGAAAACATCGACAATGTGGCCGGTATCGAAGCGCGTGGATTTGTCTTTGGCGCAGCGGTGGCTTTAGAGCTTGGCGCGGGATTTGTGCCGATCCGTAAGAAAGGCAAATTGCCTTTTGATACATATGAACAAAATTACGAATTGGAATATGGGTCAGATACGCTGGAAATTCATGCCGATGCCATACGGGGACAAGAACGCGTCCTATTGATCGATGATCTTATCGCAACGGGGGGAACCACCGAGGCTGCGGTTCATTTGTTACGCAAAGCTGGATCGAATATTATTGGCGCTGGATTTGTTATTGATTTACCGGAACTCGGCGGTTTGCAGCGGATAACGAATATGGGAATTCCAGTGACAGCTTTAGTTGCATTTGACGGGCATTAAGCGTTTGAATTCCTTAACCGGAATTTACCATGATAGCTGTCATATTTACCCGAAATTAAAGTCCTGAGCGCACACTAACCGTCCAATTGGGTATTGTGGCATGGTAAGTGGGATTTTTAAACTTTCCAGAGTGAATCCGTGGTGTATCGGAATGTCGATCTGGGCATGGTTGTGCCTGGTAGGCACTGCCTATGCCGATCCGTATAATTATGCGGATACGCCGTCGGGCGGTATATTCTTTGATAGCGGCACGAATTCCTGTGCAGGGACGCCACTGACCCGAACCCTGAACGTATCCGACAATTTCACGATTAATGATCTGAATTTTGGATTTATTGCAGATCATACCTATCGTGGTGATGTTGAAGTCACCCTGATATCGCCTAATTCCACCAGCGCCACTATTATTAACGGTGTCGGCGGCGGTTCCGACAATTTAAATGTTGAACTAAATGATGGGAGTTCCAGTCTGAATGATGGTTTAAACCACAATACAGGCGTCGCTCCTTATCAATACACCCGCGGACCATCATCTGTGCTATCCGTGTTTAATGGTGAGCAAGCGAACGGCAACTGGACTGTCGAAATTTGCGACAATGCGGGCGGAGATTCGGGAACATATCAGCGAAGTGAACTCATTTTTGATGGCACGCCGACAGGCGGCGGCGGCGGATTTTCTGGAACGTCGACGGTCCCGGCGAGCGGTACGGTTCTGAACAGCTATCATAAGGTGACAGGACTTTCGGGCACTTCTGTTACGGTAGACACATCAGCTGGCATCTCAGCCGGGGATCGCGGCGTCCTCATCCAGATGAAAGGCGCAACGATTGATTTGAGCGATACTGCAAGTCATGGTGACGTTTCGGCCTATGCGTCGGCCGGTCGGTTCGAATATGTTGATGTGGCCAGCGTGAGTGGGTCGACATTGATTTTGGAAAGCGCGCCAACCGTCAGTTTCTCACCCACAGGATATGTTCAGTTTGTCCGGGTTCCTATTTATGACAGTACAACATTGACCGGTA
>JAHDDX010000069.1 GCA_020629135.1 Hellea sp. | reverse complement strand
AACTCCTTAGTCAACCGCACGTATGCCCTCCTTCGCCCGGCGGGGGAGGGTTTTTTAAATGGAGAGAGCATGGCTTACGGGTCTCATAGTTATGTGCCGGATGAGCGCAATCAGTCGGTCAAATTCAATGTAAATGGCGAATTAGTTCACCGCGATAAGGCGGTGGTCAACGTATTTGATTCAGGCTTTATGCTTGGCGACGGTGTCTGGGAAGGCCTGCGTCTGCATGATGGTAAGGTCGCATTTTTGGACGACCATCTTAATCGTCTATGGGAAGGGGCGGCCGCTCTTGGGTTTGATGTTGGGCTGTCCAAAGCTGAGCTTGAAGATCGCATTTACGCCACCCTAAAAGCCAATGATATGGATGACGGGGTTCATATCCGTTTGATGGTTACACGCGGTCTAAGGTCTACGCCCTATCAAGACCCGCGCGTTATTGTCAGTCCGGCAACCATTGTAATTGCTCCGGAATTTAAGCAGGCAGATCCAAAGACAGCTGAAAATGTTTTAAATCTTTATACGGTTTCTGTTCGCCGCGGTCGGCCGGATGTCCAGGATCCGGGATTGAATTCACATTCCAAAATCAATTGTATTACAGCCTGCGTACAGGCGATTGAGGCAGGAGCTGATGAGGGTCTGATGCTGGATCCGCATGGATTTGTTGCCACCTGTAACTCGACCCATTTCTTTATAGTCCGCAATGGAGAAGTCTGGACCTCGTCGGGGGATTATTGCCTGGACGGTATTACCCGCTCAAAGATTATTCTTTTATGCCGTGAAAATAATATTCCCGTTTTTCAGAAAAACTTTCCGCTAGCCAAGGTGTACAGCGCTGATGAAGCCTTCACCACGGGAACTTTTGCGGGCTTGGCGCCCGTTGGAAAGATTGACGGACGTCAAATCGGGAGCGGTAAGCGTGGTCCAATGACTAAACGCCTGCAAGACCTGTATTTGGAACTTATTCACAAAGGATAAGCCCTATGGCCCAGATAATTTGTATGTGGTCAGGACCGCGTAATCTGTCGACAGCGATGATGCGCAGCTTTGGTTCGCGCAAAGATTGCGCCGTTATTGACGAGCCGTTTTTTGCGCCGTTTTTACAGGTTTCGGGGAAAGATCATCCGGGGCGGGAAGAAACATTGTCCACCCATGAAACCGATCCGCAAAAAGTAAGGGATCTTTGTCTGTCAGAACCCAAGGGCGGCGAAGCCTATCATTTTCAAAAACATATGCCGCACCATATGCTGGCTGGGTTTCCGATGGATTGGGCCAAAAATGCTCTACATTTTTTCCTGCTGAGAGAACCCGCTCGGGTCATAAACTCCTACGCCAAAGGGCGTGAAGCGTTTGAGGTTGAAGATCTGGGCTTTGCGCCGCAACGCCGATTATATGCTTTGCTCTCCGATATGACGGGACAGGACATTCCAGTGGTCGACAGCTATGATATTCTCGCGGACCCACAATCAATTTTATCCAAGCTCTGCGATCGTCTGGGCATGCCGTTTGACGAGGCTATGTTGTCCTGGTCACCGGGAGCACGGCCAGAAGATGGGGCTTGGGCGCCATATTGGTATAAATCTGTGGAAAGTTCGACTGGATTTGGAAGCCCTCCGAATAATGAGGTCAATTTACCGGAAGACCTCAAAGCCGCAGAGCAGGCCTGCTTGGCCGATTATGCAGGTCTGCATGAACGGCGCATTCGGGTGTAATCTGCCAAAATCCTTCCCGCATTGGGGGCAAAGCCTCGCGCCAAGGTTTGGAATCGGGCAATATGTCTCAAATGGTGGAGGCGTAAATGCAAAAACTGGTTCTCGGATTTATTTGTCTGGTTTTGACGGCTATTCCCGGTCAGGCGATTGCAGGGGGGTATTCCGTGTCTCAGGACGGTGCGGTTAAAATTTATCGCGGTGATGTACCGACCGTAAGCCAAGCCGCAATCCACAATGACTTTCAAGCCGAAAAAGCCAAGGCGAAAACCAAACGCCTGCAGGCGAAAATGCGAGCTCAAAAACGGGCTTTGCGTGAGCAGCAGGTCGAGCTTGATCGCCTCGAACACAAAATTGAGCATTTAGAGGATAAGCTGGATCGTCCACGTCCGCGCTATGGTCGGTCTTATTACGGCAATCCGCGGTTCTTTGGTGTTAACGGGTTTGTTGGAAACCGGTTCCACTCTGGCGGTACGATTGTCAGACCGCGGTCGCGTTACTAAGAGCTACAGGCGGGGCAGTTCGGGTCTTTTGTTAACTTGACCGTCCGGCTATCGGCCTTAAGTCCGTCATAAATCCATAAGCGTCCAGTCAAAGGCTCTCCGGCGCCTGTGATCAGTTTTATCGTTTCAAGCGCCATCATAGACCCGACAACACCGGCAAGCGCACCAACCACTCCTACTTGTTCACAAGTCGCTGCATCAGGCGGAATATCAGGTACAAGACATTGATAGCAGGGCCCATTGCCGTCAGAACTAAAGATGGAAACCTGACCGTTAAATCGGCCTAAAGCACCAGAAACCAGCGCTAACTGTTCTGCGAGACAGGCCCGGTTAACGTTAAATCGAGTTTCAAAACTATCCGTTCCATCAATGACAATATCATGGCCAGAAATCAGAGATCTTGCATTTCGGGAGGTTAAACGTTCGCGTTTCCCGACGGCTTTGACGTCTGGATTTAGATCGTCCAGCGTATCCGCCATAACGACCGCCTTTTCCATACCGATATCCGTATGAACAAATTGAACCTGCCGCTGAAGATTTGAGGCTTCAATAACGTCATCATCAATGATGGTGATCTGTCCGACACCCGCGGCAGCAAGATATAATCCAACTGGTCCGCCAAGGCCACCGGCCCCGATGATTACGACTTTGGATTCTATAAGAGCTTGCTGTCCTGGCCCGCCGATTTCTTTCAGGACCAAATGGCGGGCATAACGTTTAAGGGCGTCTGGGGTCATGAACCATTATGAGTGGCGTCGGCAAGCGTACGAACCAGCTCAAGTGCTGCGTCATAGCCATCTTCCTGCAGGCTTTTGACAATGGCGGTTCCTACAACGACACCATCCGCGTCTTTGGCAACTTCGCGAGCGCGTTCAGGCGTCTTGACGCCAAACCCGACCACAACCGGAAGTCCGGACGCGTCGCGGACGCGAGCGACCTGTTCTGTGACCGATCCGGCCTGGGAAAAGGCGGCGCCGGTAATGCCGGTCATGGATACATAATAGACAAAGCCTTTGGTTCCGTTGACCACCCGTGGCAGACGGTCCGCATCGGTTGTTGGCGTTGCGAGGCGGATTAAGGCGAGGTCATGAGTTGCAAAGGCCGCGCGGAGCTCAGCGTCTTCCTCAGGCGGGAGGTCAACGATGATCGCCCCGTCAACGCCGGCGGCATGGGCTCGTGTCGCGAAACTTTCATACCCCATATGATGTACGGGATTACAATACCCCATGACGATGATTGGCGTGGTTTGGTTGGACTTTCTAAAATTTGCAGCCATGTCCAACACGCAGGACAAAGTCATGCCGGCCTTGCGGGCGCGAATGCCGGCCTCTTCGATGATGGGGCCGTCCGCCATGGGATCAGAAAACGGCATGCCCAGCTCAATAATATCGACTCCGGCTTCGGGCAAATTCGACATAAATTTAGTTGAAGTTTCGATATCCGGGTCACCGCCCATCATATAGGCCACAAAGGCCGTTTTGTCCTCGGATTTTAACTTTGCGAATACTGTATCGATACGGGTCGTCATGACCCGCCTTTTAGGGAGTTCAATTGAATTTGGCCACCCCGGAAATTTACCGATATGCGCCTAATGTTAGCGGTCCTCAGGAAGCCGTTCGCGCGGCTATATATTTCAGCTATTTTTGGGTTCATATTGGAACAGAAACCGTCTCGATTTAGGGAATAGGGTTAACAGTCGGCTTTGGCGTCAATCATGATTTATCAACACATTTTCAATAGCTTAACACATTCGAATGCGTGATGTTGTGCGGGCATCTGATCAAGCGCAAAATTGGGTGTTGGGATTGTGTCTGATTCACAAGAAAAATTGATTGCGGAAAACGAGGTCTTAAAAGACAAGGTCGCTCAATATGAGGCCTGGTTCCGGGCGATTGACGAACATGCGAAGTTTGATTTCTGGTTCAAAGATCACGATTCAAACTACGCCTATGTCAATCCGCATTTTGCTAAAAATATGGGTCGTGACAAATGCGCGATGGAATCTCAGACAATTGATGAGATTTTTCAAGGTGACCGCTATGAACGGGTCAGGGCTTTGGATCTGCAGATCATGTCAGAAGGTTATCTCAACCGGGTTGTGCCTTGTGATGCGTCTGGCAGACTTGAAATGCATGAGGAACACCGATTTGCCGTCAAAGATGAAGCAGGAAATCCCATAGGACTGGGTTGCTTTGCTTTTGAAGTCACCGAAAAAAGTCTGGCCGAGGAAACGCTGGCCAAAGCTGAACAACTGGCGTCGCTTTGCAGTTGGCGATGGTCGGCACAGAACAATTCATTGATATCCTGCTCCGATCAAATGGCGGATTTTCTGGGTGTTTCGATAACCGAGGCTTTTGGTTTGTTTCCAAAACGCGCCACTATGTTGGTTCTGCCCGAAGACAAACACCTCCTCCGTCCGATCGAAGACCGAATTCGCGGTAAGCTGAGTACCGGATATGAAATCGAATATCGTATCCGTAAATTTGACGGTGAAATCCGCCATGTACGTGAAATCGCTGTGCCGTTTTCCACCAATAGCGAGATCACCGAATATATCGGGATAATGCAGGATATTACCCGGCAAAAAGAAATAGAAGCCGAGCTGCTTACGACGAACGAAACGCTTGAGAAAAAAGTCGAGTTCAGAACCGCGGAATTACAAGCTGCAAAAGATGCCGCTGAACTGGCGAATAAAACCAAGTCTCAATTTCTGGCAAATATGAGCCATGAAATCCGTACCCCGCTAAATGGCGTAATGGGAATGACCCAGCTATTGGCAAGGACAGAATTGGACGAAAGACAGCAGGAATTTTTGCATTCAATGGAAATTTCCGGCAAGAATTTATTGGACGTAATTAATTCTATTTTGGATTTCTCCCGGATTGAAACCGGAAAACTCAAGCTTGAATTGACGGAATTTGATTTACCAACTTTGCTCAAAGAAACCGTGTCAATGTTGTCACCTTTGGCCGAGCAAAAAGGGATCGATTTACGCATGAATTTTGCATTGGACCTCCCGACCTACTATGTTGGTGATAGTCTGAAAATTCGACAAATCCTTGTAAACTTGATCGGTAATGCGATTAAATTTACCGAAGCCGGCTATGTAAATATTGAGGTATCCGGCGTAACCCGTAAAGAAGTCACACAGCTGGAAATAGCGGTGCAGGATACGGGTATCGGAATTGCTCGACAGGATTTTGACCGCATATTTGAACAATTTGAACAATCACATACCGGATATTGCCGGGCCCATGGGGGCACAGGTCTTGGCCTTTCAATTGCGACGAGTCTGGCCGATATGATGAACGGTGAAATCAAAGTTCGGAGCCAGGTTGGAAATGGATCTATATTCACATTTAACTGTCCGCTGCCGGCCCATGCCAATCTGGAACAAAACCGCTTAAAGCTCGCAGCTATGAGCTTTCCACAAAGCATTGCGTCTTAGTAAAAATTGCTCCCCCAGCGCATCAGGGAGGAGACACAACGTGTCTCCTCCCGAAACCGCGGTTTTTCGCGCGGGCGTGTGGGGTATAGTTAAGGGCGGGCGTCCGCCAGGGCCTGTGCAGTAGGATAGTGTATATTGCAGTTGGATCCGAAAAATTTCGCCATGAAGACGATTTGCCGATGAGCGTCGCGATCAGCCGCTGAACGGCGGGGTTCATTCATGCTGCGATCTGTCCACAGGGTCATGTCCAGATGCGCCTCGCATCCAAACGCATCGGTTTTAGTAAACTGAGCTTTGGCGTCATCGTCTGATTTTGGGCGCCAGCCAGCCTGTTTGAGGACATATTTGTAATCGTCAAATGTCGAAGCATGTTCTGTAATCGGCATATAGGGCAAAAGCTTTTCGCAGGTAAAAAGTAAAAACCCGCCATTATTGATCAGGCCTTTTTGCACTTTGGCGCATCCGTCGACCGGGCCAGTCGCCTGGAGCCGCGGAATATCAGCAATACCTTCTAAAATAAGACCATTATTGGCGAAAGCCGTTGGGGATGATGATAAAATGAACAGGGACAAACAGGCTGCGCGAAAATTTCGTCCCAAATTCATTTTATCCCCCTGTGATCCTGAGAAGGAATTTAACATAGAGACTGGGCGAACCCGAGCGAATTTGGGAAATGCGGTTAAGTCTAGATTAATAAACGGGCATCGTCACAAAACAGAGTATAAGGATCAGCGATATATAGTTTGTCTCCAGGCTGTGACGAGCGATCTTCTGGATCCCAAGAAAATTTCGCATAAATTCTACGATTACAACCTGGTTTTTTGGTAGACCTCTCATAAACTAGAACATCTGAAACATTTATTTCTTTGGTGATTATACCTGTTTCAAGGTCCTGAGACCCCTGAAATTTCCACCCATTATATCCTAAAATATATCCGAAATTTTTATGTGGTGACATGTCTTCAAACCCACCGGGACTCCAGACTTCTAAACAATCAACTTTGAACTTTCGAAAGCCCCGAAATGCCTTGGGCTTGTCGCAATTAGAACGAAATTGCACGGGTTCTTGCTGCGATAGGAACCGCGAAAACATCCAATCAATTTGAGTGGTTTTTGGAAAGGGGTCTGACGCAAGTAGAACTGCGCCCATGATAAAAGCTACTATGGCAATACCGAGTTTCAACCCTCAGTCCCGGCCCCGATATGTTCACCGAGCGCGTCAGCAATCGTAAAAATATCTTTGTCACCGCGACCGGAAATATTGATCACGATGAGCCCGTCCGGCCCTAATTCCTTGGCCAAACGAATGGTTTCGGGAATGGCGTGACTGGATTCCAGGGCCGGTAAAATGCCTTCGAGTTTTCCGCAAAGCTGAAAGGCTTCGAGCGCTTCATCATCGGTGGCAGAGACATATTCGGCGCGACCAATATCATGCAGGAAGGCGTGTTCCGGTCCAATCCCCGGATAGTCGAGACCCGCGCTGATCGAATGGGCGTCATCAATTTGGCCGTGCTTATCTTGGAGAAGATAAGTTCGGTTGCCATGTAAAACGCCCGGTGCACCACCGGTCAGGGAGGCCGCATGCAGGCCGGTTTCGATGCCGTGGCCTGCGGCTTCGACACCAATGAGTCGGACATCTTTATCCTCAATAAAAGGGTGGAAGATGCCCATGGCATTTGAGCCGCCGCCAATACAGGCGACGATCGCATCGGGGAGGCGGCCTTCACGCTCTAATATTTGCGCTTTGGTTTCATGGCCGATGACGGCCTGAAAGTCGCGAACCATGGCCGGGTAAGGGTGCGGTCCGGCGACAGTGCCGATACAGTAAAATGTGTCGCCCACATTGGTGACCCAGTCGCGGAGGGCTTCATTCATCGCGTCTTTGAGCGTGGCCGTGCCGGAATGGACGGCGCGGACTTCGGCGCCAAGCAGGCGCATACGAAACACATTGGGCTTTTGCCGAACGATATCCGTCGCGCCCATATAGACGATGCATTCAAGTCCAAATCGGGCGGCGACAGTTGCGGTCGCGACGCCGTGTTGACCCGCACCGGTTTCGGCGATGATCCGGGTCTTGCCCATACGCTTGGCCAGAAGGATTTGACCCATGCAGTTATTGATCTTGTGCGCGCCAGTGTGATTAAGCTCTTCACGCTTGAAATAAATCTTGGCGCCGCCTGCATGCTCGCTCAAGCGTTCCGCGAAATAAAGTGGGCTGGGCCGGCCAACATAATGAGCGAGAAAGTCTTCAAATTCGGCCTGGAAACTTGGATCGGCCTTAGCGTCTTCATAAGCGGCCTCAAGCTCCAGAATAGGCGGCATCAGGGTTTCAGCCACATAACGTCCGCCAAAATTACCAAACCGTCCATTTTCATCCGGATAGGTGATGTTGTCCTGTTTACCCATTGTGAGCAGCCTTTATCAGGGAGTGAATTTTCAGCGCATCCTTTACGCCCGGCGCGGCTTCCACGCCAGAACTAACATCCAGAATGGGCGCATTTGTCCGTCTTAAGGCTTCGGATACGTTTTCTGGTGTCAGGCCGCCGGCGAGTGCAAATTTATGCGGCTTATTGGCATAAGCCAGTAGCATCCAGTCAAATGGCAAGCCGTGCCCACCGCGCGGCATATCCTTGGGTGCCTTGGCGTCATATAAGAGCAGGTCGCAGGCATTTTCGTAATGGGCCGCGCGCTGGATATCGTCCTGGGTGGCCACGGATATGGCTTTGATCGTATTGACATTAAAGCGCCGACCGATTTCTGCGACCCGAGAAGGACTTTCATCACCGTGGCATTGAATGAAATCCGGAGCCATTTGGTTCACGATGGATTGTAAGATGTCATTATTGAGATTCACCGTGACGGCGACCCGAGGAATAATACCAATTGCCGGTCGTGAAATTCGCGCGGCGTCTTGGGCGCTCAGGCGCCGTTTGCTGGGCGTTTCGACAATAAACCCAAGATAATCGGCGCCGGCTGCGATTGCAGCCTCGACGTCTTGCGCACGGGTCAGGCCGCAGATTTTGACTTGGGGGACCATGGATTTGATTTAGGCCATGGTGAGGCTGGGTCAAGTTGGGGGGTTAAAAAAATTGCGGCGCCGTGTGGAGGGAGGGGGGTTTACACGGCGCCGCGTCAAAAGCGGATCGTCCCAGGGGAGAGGACAATAGTTCGCTTGAGACCCTATTTAGGCAGCTTTCGCTTTTCTTGAAGGTTTCCCCGAGATTAATTTTCCGTCAGGTCGAGACCCAATGGCAATTTTGCGAGGTTTCAAGGCTTCGGGCAGTTCACGTTTGAGTGAAATGACTAAAAGACCGTTCTTCAAATCAGCGCCCGTAACCATAACGTGATCGGCCAGCTGGAAGCGACGTTCAAATCCGCGTTCGGCAATGCCGCGGTGCAAATACGTGACGTCGTCATCATTGTCGGCCTGCGGCCGGGTTTTGCGTCCGGTTACGCTCAGCGTGTTTTCATGGGTCTCGATTTCCAGTTCATCATCCGCAAAACCGGCCACCGCGAGCTCGATGCGGTAATTGTCTTCATCCGTCTGAGCGACATTGTAAGGCGGGTAAGCATTACCACCGTCAAATTGAGTGGCAGCGTCAATCAGGCTGGCCATCCGGTCCAGGCCAACAAAAGAGCGGTAAAGCGGGGAAAAATCGTAAGTTCTCATGGTTCATCCTTTCAAAGCGATGATATTTCGGGATCCTCTCTCAAGAGCGATCGGTTAAAATGACAAGGCCCGTAATGGCGCCTCAAACTGCATGTAGGAATTAATTCCTACTGCGCAAGGGGGATTTCAAAGGCTTGATTTTGGGAGTGGGGGCGCTAAGTTTCGCCAAACCACAATATGGGAGACCCCGCGTGAACTTCAAGTCATTAGCTATTAAGTCATTGTTATTATTAAGTGTTTCTATGATGGGGGCCTGTCAGTCAAAAACGGAAACCCAGACGCCAGCGCCAATAGAGGTCGAAGCGCCCAAAACATTACAAAGTTTTATTGAAAGCCCGTTACGAGATGCAGAGAAAGCGCGGGATCAATTCCGTCATCCTTTGGAAACGCTTGAGTTCTTTGAGGTCGGGCCAGGTAAAAATGTCGCCGAGGTCTGGCCGGGCTGGTATACCAATATCTTAGCTCCTTATATGGCCGCCAATGACGGAACCTACACAGCGATCCTGTATTCCGAGAATATGAGCGAACGGGCCCTGGCTCGGAACGCGGCGTTCAAGGAAAAATTTGCCGACACCGATACTTATGGCACTATTGAATATGGGGCCTTTGGTAAAGACGGCGGAGCTATTCTGGCGCCAGACAGCGTCGACGTGATCCTGACTTTCCGCAATGTCCATAACTGGATGGGCGGGGGTTATGTGGAACAGGCCTTTGCCGAATTCTACGCCGCGCTCAAGCCGGGCGGTATTCTGGGTGTTGTTGAGCACCGTTTGCCAGAGTCGGCCCTGCAGGACCCTCGCGGTGCCACAGGCTATGTCCAGGAAAGCTATATGAAAGCGCTGGCCAAAGAAGCCGGTTTTGAATTTGTTGAAAGCAGCGAGATCAATGCCAATCCGCGGGATACTGCCGACCACCCAATGGGGGTTTGGACCTTACCTCCGCGTTCAGCGATTCCAGATGAAGGCAGCCCTGAAGCCGTCGGTTTCGATGCTGAGCTTTATAAAAATATAGGTGAAAGTGACCGGGCGACCCTGAAATTCAGAAAGCCGGCTGCTGAATAGAGATTATTCACGCATTTTTACTGGCATCATATGCAATTATGCCCATATAAGGGCGCAATATTCATTATGGAAGGACCAGTTATGAGCATTGATGATATCGTAGCTAAAATGCAGGAAGCCGTTGAAAAAGCCGGTGGCCTCGACAAGTCAGTCAAATTTGATTTTGGTGATGATGGCCAGGTACATGCATCTGGCACAGAGGTTGTCGGCGAAGATCTCGACGCGGATTGTACGATCTCAGTCGCCAAGGACGATTTTCTGGCGCTCGCCGCCGGTGAGCTTGACCCAATGATGGCGTTCATGTCCGGCAAGCTGAAAGTGGCGGGTGACATGTCGGTCGCAATGGGCTTGCAAAGTCTCTTCAGCTCTATGTAATATCCCCCTACGGGTTACGAATTGAGGGGCCGTCAGGCCCCTTCTTTTTAGGGGATAAATGGGACGTCCAAAAACATATAAAGAGGCGAAGATCGTCCGCCCTTTCGGGCGAGATATTCCGCAATTGATCGAACAATCTGCTGATGTGTTCTACATGGATCATGACGGCGTCAGGCTGCGCGTATTATTGGCGCCCGCCCCGATCGATGATCCGCGTGGCACAATGGTGATCTGTCCCGGACGTACCGAATTTATTGAAAAATATTTCGAAACTATCGAAGATTTTCTGAAAATGGGTTTTACGGTTTTGGCTGTCGATCCCAGAGGGCAGGGCTTGTCTGATCGTTTGCTGCCAGACCCTTTAAAAAGCTATGTCGGAAATTTTCAAGATTATGCGGATGACCTGGCGTTCGTCATTGACGAATTAGGAGTGCTATTGCCCAAGCCGCAAATCCTGTTTGGTCACTCCATGGGGGGCTGCATCGTCTTGCAGTCCATCATTAGCGGCGGAGTCAATCCATCAGCGGTGATCTGTAGCGCGCCAATGCTGGGCCTGTTTGATATTCAAACTCCGCTTGCTCGCTATTTTGTCAAACTGGCTTGCCTTCTGGGCTTTTCGACCAAGAACCTTCCATTTCAGAAACAAGAGCGTGGCATGCCGGTCGATTTCAAGGGCAATAAGCTGACCTCTGACAAGCAGCGTTTCCGGCATTGGGCGGAATATTTTGAAAGCACACCAAAATTACGCGTGGCCGGACCGACCTTTGCCTGGTTAGGCGAAGCGCTCAAGGCAATGGATTTTGTCAATCGCAATGCAGCGCAGCTAAAAATTCCGGGCTTGATTGTGGCCGCCGGCGGCGATCCGATTGTTGAACCATCCTCAAATGAGCGGTTTGCGTCAGCTGCCGGTATTGAGTTTGAAGTTGTCCCCGGGGCTTTGCATGAACTGGTCATGGAGCGGGATGAATATCGAACCCGCTTCTTTGACCGGGTCAAAGATTTTCTGGATCGTCAGGCCCTTTAGATCGGCCGAAGATTATCCTGAAAAAAACTACCGCCAATATACCGCCCGAAATCTGCGCCAGGATAAATTCAGGTGCGTCCACAGGTCGGACACCGGCAAATGTATCGGATAATGACCGGGCAATGGTAACCGCCGGGTTCGCAAATGACGTCGAGGCCGTGAACCAATAGGCTGCGGTAATATAAAGTCCGACCGAAGCGGCAACCGCCCCCTTATTCACGCGCACGGCGCCTAAGATAATGAACACCAATCCGAAGGTGGCGATCACCTCTGAAAACCATTGGGAAGGGCCCGTTCGGATTTTCTCAGATATCTGCCAGATTGATTGATCAAACATGGCGTGGGCCGCCCAAACGCCGATCAGGCCACCGATAATCTGCACCAGCACATAGCCGATAGATAGGGAATTGCTGATCTGTTGTTCCAGGCGAAAGGCCAGAGTGACCGCCGGATTAAAATGCGCGCCGGACACCGGTCCTAAAACGGAAATCAAGACATAAAGAATAGCGCCCGTGGCCAAGGTATTAGCAAGCAGGGCAATGCCGACATTCCCGCCGGACAAGCTCTCGCCCATAATGCCGGATCCGACGACTGTCGCCAAAAGAAAGGCCGTGCCCAGGCCTTCCGCCCAGAGTTTTTGCAGGTTGGAAAAGGTCATCGCTCTCACCCAATGATTCGAGATCTGACTACCTCAGTTCTTTACAGATTTTATGACAGGCGGAGGAAGTTCTGGGTTTCCCGGGAAGGGGACTTAACGCGAATTCACAATTGAAGTGTAATGTGGGGGCTTAGCGGAAATTAGAAAACTCAGGATCAAACGAGTTAAGTTTTACTCTGTCTCGAGTTTGGAACGCAAGTCCTCCAGAACTTTCAACGCGCATTTGATATCATGCTCTGAAGTGTCGCGGCTAAGGGCATTGATCCAATCTATTTGCTCGCGATCAGCTGCCAAATATGCCTTTTTTCCTTTATCGGTAAATACGACTAATTTTGCGCGCCGGTGTCGTGGGTTGGGTTGAAACGCTACAAGGCCATCTTTTTCAAGCTCGTTTGCAATTCGTTGCACCCCTTGCCGGGTCAATCCCATACTTCTTGCTAGCCCAGCCACAGTTTCAGGCGTTTCCGAAAAATGAATGGCACCAAGCACCTGCCAACGCGCGCTCGATAGACCGAGAGGTTTAACGAGCCTGTCACCCGCTGCGAGCAGACGCCCATTTAATCGAAACGTCTCTAAAATCAGTTCTGTCATAAAGGCTCCGGATGGCGTGTGATTATTTTGTTTCATGTGATTGATTTTATTGATTGACAACATATTGTCAAATGCGTATTGCACCTTAATGACAACATGCTGTCAATGACTTCTGGGAGGCACATATGTTAAAAATTGAACCCTTTGACGCGGACTGTTCCATCGAAAAGCAATTAGGTGCTGATGAAGGCCCTGTTATTTTGGTCAATCCGTTCACCGTTGAAAGAGAGAATGTGGATGCTGTGGTCAAAGCTTGGGAGGCCGACGCAACATGGTTGAAAAAGCAGCCGGGCTATATTTCCACTCAGCTTCATCAGGCTGTTGAACCCAGCACAATGTTTTTCAATTACGCTGTGTGGGAGTCTATGGCGCATTTCCGTGCGGCTTTCACCCATCCGGAATTTCAAGCAACGCTCGCTGCATATCCGGACGGGACAACTGCAGCGCCGCATATGTTCAAGCGCGTAGCTATCGCTAATCTTTGCACCGCTTAGACTCAAACTATCAAACAAGGAACTTAAAGATGCGTAGACGAACTTTAATTGCATCAGCTGCACTGATGATCACGGTGGCTATCAGCTCATGTACCGCCCAGACCAACCAAACCGAGGTTAAAAACACTATGTCTGACGAAAACACTTTTGTTCTCATTAATCCATTTATCGTACCTGAAGAAAAGTTGAATGAAACTATTATTATGTGGGAGCAGGCTCGAGATTATTTGCAAACGCAACCTGGGTATATCTCTACCGCGCTGCATCAGTCTTTAGGACCGGACGCCACTTTCAGATTGATCAATGTTGCCGAATGGGAAAGTGCCGAAGCCTTTCAGACGGCATCTAAGAAGATGGCCGCTGAAGCCAATCTTCCGAAGATTGAAGGTGTGGTTCCAAATCCTGCCCTGTTTACGGTTATTCGACGAGATTAGAACATAGGGGTAATCGATGTTACGTTTGCAAGGGGTCAACATTATCGTTGGCATCATCATTCTCTTCATGGGTTTGCACTTTGCCTTTGCGCCGGAACATCATGATGTACGCACGACTGGAACCACTATGCTAGGGGGCATTGCGTTTTTGCTGATGACCATCTCGGTCATATTAACAACGCGGCTTAATGTATTTGAGAGCCTATTCGGTGGGCTTGATCGCATGTATCAAGTACACCGCGTTGCCGGAACATCTGTGGCGCTGTTTGCCTTGATGCACTTTATTGGCGTTCCCAAGGAGCTTCCAGCAGGTGTTGACCCTTCTCTAAACCCGCTTGCCCCTTCTGCGCCGCTTGGAATGGCGTCCCTAGCCTTATTGGTAATTGGGCTATTCATCGCCCTAAACCGCAAGATCAGCTATTCGAGGTGGAGACTGCCGCACAAAGCTATGGCGGGTGTTTATATGTTGGTGATTGGCCATTTCATGACTGCCCCGGCTGTCTTTTTCGAAAGGTTTAGCACGTCGGGTATCATGCTGGTCATAGCTGCTATCATTGGAGTGATTGCACTTTTCTACACTATGCTCGGGATGAATAAGCGCACAGCCACACCGTTTACGATTGAGGCTGTCAATGCGTTGGAACGTGCAACTGAAATCGTGTTAAAGCCCAAGGGCGACATGATTACGTTCAACCCCGGTCAATTCGCATTTTTGGAGATTCAGGGTAAGGAGTGGAGCGAAGCTCATCCCTTTACTATTTCCAGTGCCCCCGATGAAAATCGACTTCGATTCACTATAAAGGTTCTTGGCGATTGGACACGAAAAATACGTGAGGAGCTTAAGCCCGGAGGTGACGTGATTGTCCGAGGGCCGTATGGTCGGTTTAACACCGACAAACTAAACGGTAAGAAGCAAGTCTGGATTGCGGGCGGAATTGGCGTAACGCCATTTTTGTCGATGGTTCGAGCCATGAAAGCAGGGGATGAACGCGATATTCAATTTGTTTATGCGTCGCGAAATCGAGAAGAAGCTCTCTTCTTGGATGAGCTTCAATCTCGCACTAAGAACTTGGGCAACATATCAGTAAATCCCCTTTTCTCTGATCAGGGCGCGTTTGCGAGAGTAGACGTTGCGAAAGAGAAACTGTCAGCTCCTCTGACCGAATATGAGTATTTTATTTGTGGTCCAAAACCTATGCTTGACAGTTTAATCAGAGATTTGAAAAAAGAAGGTGTTCCCAGAGCCAAAATTCATACAGAGGCATTTGAATTTCGGTAAAAAGCAATGTGTCTGTTATGTCCGGTTAGGGGATAAAAGTTGCATAGGGTGAATGAAATTGGATGTTCGCTTTACATCCAATCCCGTCGTCATTTTCAGCCGATTTTCTGCAAAATCGTTCTTTAACGTGATCCGGGTCACATAGAATCACCGGGGGCGTGGCTATACATAATTCATCCGTGACTACACGGGGCGCAATATTATGACA
>JAHDDX010000068.1 GCA_020629135.1 Hellea sp. | reverse complement strand
TGGCCGCCGATATTTGTCTGGGCGCGACGGCAACGGATACAGGCGGTTCCATTCGTCAGCCTGCCGCGTTTACGGGCACAGTTGGGATTAAGCCAACCTATGGGCGCTGCTCGCGCTGGGGCATTGTCGCGTTTGCAAGCTCGCTGGACCAAGCCGGGCCGATTGCCAAAACCGTCAAGGACAGTGCCATCATGCTGGAAAGCATGGCCGGGTATGACCCCAAAGACAGCACGTCACTCAATGTTGAAAACGGTGACTGGCAGGGGGCTTGTGAAAAATCGGTCAAAGGGATGAAAATCGGTATTCCCAAAGAATATACAGTCGACGGCATGCCGTCTGAAATTCAGTCGCTCTGGGATCAGGGCATTGAGTGGATGAAAGACGCCGGTGCGGAAATCGTGCCTGTGTCTCTGCCGCATACAAAATACGCTCTGCCGGCCTATTATATCGTGGCGCCCGCAGAAGCCTCATCCAACCTGGCCCGCTATGACGGTATGCGCTACGGCGCACGTGTCGACGGGGAAGACCTGACCGACACCTATCAACGAACCCGGGCTGAAGGCTTCGGCGCGGAAGTTCAACGCCGGATCATGATCGGAACTTATGTGCTCTCGGCGGGTTATTACGACGCCTATTATTTGCGCGCGCAAAAAGTCCGGACCCGGATTGCCGAAGATTTCAAAAATGCCTGGGATCAATGTGATGCGCTTTTGACCCCGTCAACGCCGAGCGCCCCCTTTGCCATTGGACGTCAACTCAATGACCCGATCACCATGTATCTTAACGATATCTTCACAGTGACGGCCAATTTGGCTGGGTTGCCCGGAATTTCGGTCCCGGCAGCCCTTGATGGTGACGGCCTGCCGCTCGGCCTTCAGGTCATTGGTAAGGCGTTAGATGAAGATACGGTTTTCGCCGCCGCTAGCGCGCTCGAAAAAGCCGCGAATTTCACGGCCAAACCTGAAAAGTGGTGGAGCTGATTTATAACCCCTCATCCGGCGCTTCGCGCCACCTTCTCCCTAAGGGAGAAGGGACGTTGATCGGATGATAAAGAAAGTTGAATTTGCGCGGCAATTGCGCCGCAAACAGACAAGAGCGGAGAAGATATTCTGGTTTCATGTGCGCAATCGAAAATTTGGGAATTTAAAGTTTCGGCGACAAGTTCCCATTGATCGGTTCGTTGTTGATTTTATGTGTGAAAGCCACAAGCTCGTAATCGAGCTTGATGATTGCAGCCATAATTTCAAAATTGAACAAGACCGTGAGCGAACAAAAGTCATATAACATCAAGGATACCGTGTAATCCGATATAGAAATCAAGATATTTACGATCATATTGAATATGTTTTGGAAGATATTAAACGAGAATTGAAAATTTGACCTTCCCTCTCCTGTGGGGAGAGGGTGCCCGCAGGGCGGGTGAGGGGACGGAGATTATTATGTTTACAGCTGAACGCGTAGCCGACGAAAAAGACTGGATCAAAGGCGAGTCTGGTGATTGGGAAATCATCATTGGCATGGAAGTGCACGCCCAGGTCGCGTCCAATTCAAAATTGTTTTCCGGGGCCGGAACCGGATTTGGTGCTGAGCCAAATTCGCAAGTCTCACTGGTTGATGCGGGCCTGCCGGGCATGCTGCCGGTGATCAATGAATTTTGCGTCGAGCAGGCCGTGCGTACGGGTCTGGGCCTGAACGCGCAAATCAATCTGTATTCGCGCTTTGACCGTAAGAATTATTTCTATGTTGACCTGCCGCAGGGTTATCAGATTTCGCAGTTCGAGCATCCGATTGTCGGCGAAGGTGAGATTAGCATTGAGCCCGAAGAAGGTATTGAGGTTACTGTGGGTATTGAACGCCTGCATCTGGAGCAGGATGCTGGGAAATCCATTCACGACCTGTCGCCGGACGAGACCTATGTCGATTTGAACCGCTCCGGCGTGGCCTTGATGGAAATTGTGTCCAAGCCGGATATGCGCTCACCGGAAGAGGCCTCCGCCTATGTCGAGAAACTGCGCGGTATTGTTCGCGCGCTCGGGACTTGTGACGGGGACATGGAAAAAGGCAATCTGCGGGCTGATGTCAACGTGTCTGTCCGACGGCCCGGCGGTGAGCTTGGCACACGTTGCGAGATCAAAAACGTCAACTCCATGCGTTTCATTCGTCAGGCGATTAATTACGAAGCCCGCCGTCAGATCGAGATCATTGAAAATGGGGGCTCGATTGATCAGGAAACCCGACTGTTTGACAGTGTCAAAGGCGAAACCCGGTCCATGCGCTCCAAAGAGGACGCCCATGATTACCGCTATTTCCCGGATCCGGATCTGTTACCGCTTAATCTTGAGCAAAGTTTCGTTGACGGTATCAAAGCCAATCTGCCGGAGCTGCCGGATGCGCGCAAAGCCCGCTTCATCGCGGATTACGGCATTCCCGCCTATGATGCGGGTGTGTTGACCGTGGATAAAACGGTCGCAGATTTTTACGAAACTGTGGCCAAAGGCCGGGACGCCAAAATCGCGGCGAACTGGATGATGGGTGATTTGTTTGGCGCGTTGAACAATGCCGGAAGAGAATTATCGGACAGCCCGGTTTCCGCCGATCAACTCGGTGGCCTGCTGGACCGGATCGCGGATAAAACCATTTCGGGCAAGATTGCCAAAACCGTGTTTGAGAAAATGTTTGAAGGCGGCGGCACAGCCGATGAAATCATCGAAAAAGAAGGCCTGAAACAGGTTACGGATATGGGCGCCATTGAGAAAATGGTAGATGACGCCATTGCGGCCAATGCAGCCCAGGCCGAAAAAGCCAAGGAAAATCCGAAGCTTCTCGGCTTCTTTGTCGGTCAGGTCATGAAAGCGTCCCAAGGTAAAGCCAACCCGCAGGCGGTGAATGAGCTTTTACGTAAAAAACTGGGGCTTTAAAATTGTGACCGAGGTTGAAAAGAAAATTAAAGCCTACTCGCTCCTTAAGTGGGTGCAGCCAGCCATGTTTTTGCTAATCGGAGCAATTCAATATTTCGTAGCCGGGGGAAACCTCGGTTTGGTATTGTTTGGCTTGAGTATCGTCGGAGGGGCTATAGGCTTTTTTGTTTTCAATCATTTGTCAAAAAAGCTGCAAGAAGATCAGTAAGTTTTAGTTTGGCTAATTTGTGGGCAATCCAACACAAATGTCATGGGTGGATTAAGTTCGTCATTGGCCGACCTGATCGGCCAATCCAGTTGCTAATCCCGGGGCAATCCTACAATCGCGATCTTGGAGCTATCCGGGCTGACGGCGATGCGGTTAGCCGATTTCAAGCCGTGATCTGACAAATCCGCGATAACGTTCCATTGGCCGGTGGTTTCGTGCCAGCGATGAACTTTATTGTCTTCGATTTGCAGGATCGCGCCGTCCGGCGCCCAGGTGTAATTATGATTGCTGCCCACAACCGGGGTGAGGGGCCGGATGGCCTTGGTCGCGGGATCAAAGGCTTTGATCCAGACCTGATCATTGCCCTGACGATGGACAAAGCTGAACTCATCCGTTCCTGGAATCAAATGCGGCGTCGCGGGCAAGGCATTGCCACTGATATAGTGATATTCGGATTTGTCTGAATTTGTCAGCGCCACATTAAACCCATAGCGTGACCAGTATATGATATCACCAGTGTCATAATTACGCGCAAAATAACCGACCGGTTCTTCTATATTGGCCGTTTCGAGTGACCATTTGGGCGCGTTCGTGTCCTCGCGGTCCAGATGCCAGATCGATAGATTACGCTCAAACACCATGGAAATTTTAGAGTTATCCGGTGACGGCGTCGGTGAAAATTCGGATTTATCAGTAGATGTAATCTGACGATGGGTGCGGGCGCTCAGATCATATTCCCAGATATCGGTCTGTGTCCCGTCATCACGCGCATAGAGAAATGTGTCACTATCCTTGGTAAAAAAAGGTTGATTATCATAGCCTTTGCGAGAGGTAACGTTGACCCCATTTGATAAAGCGTCAGTCGATTTGTCAGCCGCATAATCAAACAGGAAAATTTCAGTTTCAGGAAAGGCGGGCGGCGGCGTGTCATCATCTGCGTTTTGCGCCAATGCGGTCGGGATGCTGAGCCATAGCGCGGCTAATAGGGTGGTTAGGGGTTTGATCGTCATGTCGCTCTCCTTTTGGGGCATCGTAACAGGCAAGAGCTTTGAGTAAAGTCTGGGCCGATATGAAAGTAGGGTTGGGCTTCACAACTTGACGATGGTCTGGCATAGCAGAATGGATGAGAGGAGGCCCCGCATGCATGATCTGGACGAATTAGAACAAGGCCAGGGGAATGCGAGCGCAGCGCTTCTGCGTCGTCTTCAATGGATGGCCCCAATTCCTTTGCTGATACTAGCCGTGCTCATCTATTTTTTATGGGAGTCTGAACTCAGTCCGCTCCTGGCCGGGTGTATGGTGATCATTGGCGTCGCCGATTTTTTTATTTTTAAATTTCTAGCCGACCGGGCCGAGCGGTAGATCATTCAATTTTTACGGAAAGCCTCATGTCTCTTAGAACGGATAAATCCCAAGCGGTCACGGATGCGATCATGTCCCGAATTACGGTTCGCGATTTTCTTGACAAACCTGTCCCGAAAGATGTGCTGGCCGAGATTTTTGAAACAGCTTTGCGATCGCCCAGTGGCGGCAATCTGCAACCCTGGCGGGCCCATATCATGACGGGCGAAACTCTGAGTAATTTTAGTGAAGCTGCAATTGAAAATGTGAAATCCGGCGTCATGGAAGGCGAAACCTTTCCCGCCTATCCGAGCCCACTTTGGGAGCCGCAACGCAGCTGGCGCTATAAGCTCGGCGAAGATATGTATGCACTATTGGGAATCGAACGGGACAACAAGCTCGGACGGTTGATGTGGCTGGCCAATAACGCCCGATTTTTCGGAGCCCCGGTCGGGATCATCATCACTGGCAATGTGAAGCTGGGCATGGCGCAGCATATGGATATCGGGATTTTTCTGCAAAGCTTAATGTTGCTTGCCCGCGAGGCAGGATTGCACACCGCGCCGCAGGGATGGTGGCGTCGCCATCCAGAAACAGCCGCTAAATTTTTAAATATTCCAGAAGATGAGCATGTGCTTGTCGGGATGTCGCTCGGCTATGGCAATCCAGACGCTAAGGTCAATGATCTATGGGCGGACCGGGCCGAAATGGAAGAATTGGTTCATTTTTATCCCTAAAAAGGGAAACCTTCCCAATATTTAACTTATAAGATGTGGGTATCGCATATATAAACGCGGCCAGAGGGGATCACGTTATGGCACTGCTTGATCGCATAAAAGACATTTTAGTACTGGTTTTGATATTCTTGATGGTGTTTCTACTCGCGGGCTAAAACCGCAGGCCATCATCAGAGAGAGACCGCAATTTCCGCATGGCGGGTGATTTGCGCCCAGTTTTTATCTGCCAGACTTTTTGTATCCACCACCCATGATCCGCCGACGGCAACGACGCTGGGCACATCCAGATAAGGCCGCACTAGGTCTTTCGACACTCCACCCGTTGGCATGAACCGAATCTGTGGTAACGGGCCGCCGATGGCTTTTAGGGCCGGTATGCCGCCATTGGCCTGAGCTGGGAAAAACTTCTGAAAATCAAACCCATATTCCAGTAGCGTGACGGCCTCGCCAGCCGTGCTGATTCCGGGTATGGCGGGAATGCCGGTTTCTACCAGATGTTCAGCCAGTTTGCGGCTTGTACCTGGGGTCACAACAAAGTCAGCGCCAAAATCAACACACCAATCGATTTGGTCAGTGGTAATAATGGTTCCCACACCCACGATCATATCAGGGCATTCGGCTTTGATTTTTTCGGCAGCCTTGACGGCCTCTTCAGTTCGCAACGTGACTTCCACAACATTAATGCCGCCCTCTAACAAGGCTTCACTCATCGGGATCGCGTCATCCGCATCGTCTATAGTAATCACTGGGACGACTTTGATTTTGGAAAGGGTCGAGATCAAATTTTTCATGGCGCGGCTTATAACAGGCCTTTTCGAATAGCCAACTGTCAATTTTGAGATATTGCGTCACGCCATAAGGCTGGTAAACAGGGGCCATGAAATCCACGATTACAGATGTAGCAAAACGGGCAGGTGTTTCCATCAAAACTGTTTCGCGCGTAATGAATAAAGAGGCCAATGTTACCGAGGCAACCCGGGAAAAGGTTATGCTGGCGGCGAAGGAACTAAATTATGCGCCCAATATTGCCGCGCGTCGACTGGCCGGATCGAAGTCTTATTTGATTGCCTTGTTATATGATATTCCAAGCCCGGGTTATGTGGCGAATATTCAAAAAGGGGCCACCGATGCTTGTCGCGCGAAAGGTTATCATCTGGTGGTGGAGCCGTTAAATTTTGATGATCCATCCATTCTTGACAATATCGAAGACCTCGTTCGGCAACTTCCAGTCGACGGGGTTATCCTGACACCGCCTTTATGTGACAATGGAGAAATTGTTTCTATTTTGGCCCGCAATCGTATTCCATATATTCCAGTCGCGCCTTCAACCTCTCACGGGGAAACGCCTATCGTCAAAATGGACGACGTTAAAGCCGCGCGTGAAATGACCGAATATTTGATCGGCCTGGGACATACTGATATCGCTTTCGTGAAAGGCCATCCCGGCCATAGTGCCAGCGCCTTACGTTTTGAGGGGTTCAGGGACGCCATGCGGTCCGCTGATTTGCGGATTAACCCCGATTGGATTCAAGACGGTGAGTTTACCTATAAATCGGGCGTAGACGCGGCCCGAAAATTGTTTAACCGGACTGATCGGCCGAGCGCAATATTTTCGTCAAATGACGATATGGCGATGGGGATCATTTCGACAGCGCGTGAGTTCGGTTTAGCTATACCTGACGATGTTTCAATTTGCGGTTTTGACGATGTACCCTCAGCGCAGATTGTTTGGCCGGCGCTTACGACCATTCAACAACCAGTTGCTCAGATGGGTTTTCAGGCGGCGCAATTATTGCTTTCCGATAAGCCTTCAGAGGATAAAGTTGAATATAATATGGCACATAAGCTTATTATTCGGGAGTCTACGGCCAAAACGCCAGGGTTGTAAAGTATTGACAGCGCTGTCATTTTAGGTCATTTAGGACGCTAAACAGGATATAATATGGCCCCCAATCCAGATATCGTCCATCTTAAAAGCTCAGATTCAGAATCTCATTCCAGCTTTGTTCCCGTCGAACCCTTTGAGATAATTGTTTTTGGCGGAACGGGTGATCTTGCCCGCCGAAAG
Source organism: Hellea sp. (assembly GCA_020629135.1). Lineage (GTDB taxonomy): Bacteria > Pseudomonadota > Alphaproteobacteria > Caulobacterales > Maricaulaceae > JACOMS01. The sequence goes on along the minus strand of JAHDDX010000068.1, from coordinate 8,534 downwards.
CTTTTGCCGGCTTTATATCACCGGTTTTGTGATAATCAGATACCTGGCAAGAGCCGAATTGTTGGCGTTTCGCGGTCGCAAAAATCGCAAGATGAATATGTTGAAACTATTAAATCCGCCTATAATGAATTTTCAGGCGACGAGCCATTGGACCCCGCGTCCTGGGGTAAATTTTCTAATTTGCTAGATTATCACTCGATTGATGTCGGGGCCAAAGACGCAGATTGGAAAGGATTGCAATCCAAGCTATCAAAATCTGATAAAATCACGCGCGTCTTCTATCTGGCCGTGCCGCCATTTCTCTATGCCGATATCAGTCAAGGTTTAAAAGATGCGGGCCTGGTTACGCCCAATTCCAGAGTCGTTTTAGAGAAACCTTTAGGAACCGACTACGAATCCGCGCGGGAGATTAATGCGGGCGTCGCCAAAGTATTTGAAGAAAACAACATTTACCGGATAGATCACTATCTGGGCAAAGAGACAGTTCAAAATCTTTTAGTTCTGCGGTTTGGCAATATCCTTTTGGAGCCATTATGGTCGCACAGCGCGATAGATCATATTCAAATTACAGCCGCTGAAAACATTGGGGTCGGTGGACGCGGTTCATATTATGATGGGGCCGGGGCTTTGCGTGATATGGTACAAAACCATTTGCTCCAGCTCTTATGCTTAACGGCAATGGAGGCGCCTGCGTCTCTGGATGCGGACGACGTTCGTACCGAAAAGTTGAAAGTGCTGCGCGCCTTAAGACCGCTTACGGCGGAAACCGTGAAATCAGAAACGGTGCGTGGCCAGTATGCTCGGGGCCGATCAAACGATGAACCTGTTCAGGATTATCTGACGGATGTTGGCGCGGATGAAAGTGCCACTGAAACATTTGTCGCCATCAAAGCTCATATCGACAATTGGCGCTGGGCGGGCGTCCCGATTTATTTGCGGACTGGTAAAAGAATGCCTGAACGGGTTTCCGAGATTGTTGTTCAGTTTAAATCTGTACCGCATTCAGTCTTTGGTCGAGATACACAGCTTAATCCTAATCGCATGGTCATTCGGGTGCAGCCTGACGAAGCGGTTCGTTTATGGCTGGAAATTAAAGAACCCGGGGCGGGAGGTCTGCGATTGAAAACCTTACCGCTTAATTTGACCTATGCGGATAACTTCACGGTCCGATATCCTGACGCTTATGAGCGTCTTCTTATGGATGTTGTGCGCGGAAATCTGTCTTTGTTTATGCGCCGCGATGAGGTCGAAGAGGCTTGGAAGTGGGTTGATCAGATCCATGCAGCATGGGTGCAAGTCGAACAGAGTTTAGAGCTTTATCCGGCTGGACAGGCTGGCCCGCGCGAAGCCCATGATTTGATAAATTCAGATCAAAGAGAGTGGGCTTAACTAATGGGATTCCCGTTGTCTGATCGTATCCATAAACTGAATTCAAAGGAAATAGCTGATCGAGCAGTTTCCGATGCGATTGCAAATTCGATCCGGAACGCGATTTCCCTTCGCGGAACCGCTAGCGTCATGTTGTCCGGAGGATCCACACCGATAAAGGCCTATGATCAATTGTCCCGGCAGGAATTGAATTGGGCCAAAGTGTCTCTCGGTTTAGTTGACGATCGCTGGGTGGATCCAGATTCCAATGGGTCAAATGAGAAAATGTTGCGTGAAACCCTGGGACAGAATGCGGCTTCTAAGGCGGCTTTTCTGGGTCTGAAAACTGAACACGACAAACCGGTCGATGGTTTAATAGACATTGAGCGCAGGCTGGCGGATATTCAGCAACCCTTTGATTTATGCGTCATGGGTATGGGAACGGACGGACATACTGCGTCTTGGTTTCCTGCTAGCCCAGATCTTCAAACAGCGCTCAGTTTGGATACGGAGCAATTAGCGGTGGCCATAGACGCTAGTTTTGCGCCCGGCGCCGGTGAGTTTTCTGATCGTATTAGTTTGACCTTACAGGCCGTCATGCATGCCCGTCAGATCATTTTATATATAACAGGTGCAGAAAAATTGAATGTGTTGGAGATGGCGCAGGAAAAAGACGTCTATGACGCGCCGGTAAAAGCCCTTTTTGCGGCTGGGCGCCGTTTTTCTATTTATTGGGCGCCATAGAGGAAATTGAGCATGCTCAACAATGTAATTCATTCGGTGACCGACCGGATTATTGAACGATCCAAAGATACCAGGGCGGCCTACCTTGAGGCATTGGAAGCCAATGTTAAAGAGGGCCCACGTCGCCGCCGTTTATCCGAAGGCAATCTTGCGCATGCGACGGCCGCCTGTCCTTTGCATGAGAAAACAGAAATTCTTGGCGCGGGATGGGCGAATATCGGCATTGTGACATCTTACAATGATATGCTGTCAGCCCATCAGCCATTTAATAAGTTTCCCCCGCTCATCAAACATGCGGCCCGCCGCAACGGCGCGACCGCTCAAGTTGCCGGTGGAACCCCGGCCATGTGCGACGGCGTCACCCAGGGTCAGGACGGGATGGAATTATCGCTGTTCTCTCGTGATGTGATCGCAATGAGCACGGCTGTGGCCTTGTCGCACGATATGTTCGATGCAGCTATTCACCTTGGGGTTTGTGATAAGATCGTTCCGGGCCTGTTAATCGGCGCATTGCGCTATGGATATATCCCGTCCATTTTTGCGCCTGCAGGGCCAATGCCGTCCGGTATTTCCAATCCGGAAAAGGCGAAAGTTCGACAGCTATTTGCCGAAGGAAAAGTCGATCGTAAAGCCTTGTTAAAAGCGGAAAGCGAAAGTTACCACGCCCCAGGGACATGTACATTTTACGGGACGGCCAATTCCAATCAAATGCTGATGGAGATCATGGGCCTGCAATTACCGGGCGCGTCTTTTATTCATCCCAATACGCCACTACGCGATGCGATTACAGCCCAAACCACGCGGCGTGCCATTCAGATTACCCAACTGGGTTCTGAATTTACGCCATCTGGTCGTGTGGTTGACGAGAAAGCGGTCGTAAACGGCATTGTAGGTTTAATGGCGACAGGCGGATCTACGAACCTGACTATTCATATGATCGCCATAGCGCGCGCTGCCGGGATTATTATCAACTGGGACGACTTCAGCGAAATATCCGCCGTGACACCTTTGATTTGCCGGATTTATCCGAACGGTGTTGCAGATGTGAATCATTTCCATGCAGCAGGTGGTATGGCCTATCTGGTCAATGAACTCATTGAAGCCGGATTAGTCCATACAGATGTTACAACAATTGCTGGCGGCGAAGGCTTGTTCGAGTATACGCGCGAACCTATTCGTAATGCCCACGCTGAAGCAGACTATGTCTTATGGCGCAAAGGCCCAATTGAAAGCCTGGACCCTGAAATTTTGACGACTATTAACGAGCCGTTTCGTCCTGACGGCGGACTACGCTTATTATCGGGCAATCTTGGCCGTGGGGTCATGAAAGTATCCGCGGTTAAACGCGATAACTGGAAAGTTGAAGCCCCGGCTATCGTCGTAGATCATCAGGATGAACTGGTTGCAATGCATAAAAAGGGTGAGCTTGAGCGTGACTTTGTGGCCGTATTAAGGTTCCAGGGACCGCGTGCCAATGGCATGCCGGAACTTCATAAACTGACACCGATCCTGGGCGCCTTGCAGGATAAAGGATTTAAAGTCGCCCTGGTAACGGACGGACGGATGTCAGGGGCGTCAGGAAAAATCCCAGCGGTTATTCATCTGCATCCAGAAGCCGCTTTGGGCGGCCCACTTTCCCAAGTCGAAACCGGCGATTTGATCAGTGTCGATCCGCTAAATAATTCGGTGACAGCAATCGGCGTCGAACTGGCACCACGGGAAAAGTCAACACAGCCCAAGGCCGAAAACCTGTCGGCTCTCGGCATGAATATGTTTGCGCCCATGCGGGCGAATGCTGGTGCGGCGGAAGAGGGTGCGTCCGTTCTAGGCGATCCTGAATGGTTTACTTAGTTAGAGAATTGCAGGTCCGCGAGATGGGCGTATAGTCCACCTGCTTTGATCAGAGATTTATGGGTGCCGACATTGACCACGCGTCCATTGTCCATGACCAGAATGCGGTCCGCCTTTTTAACCGTAGCCAGCCGATGCGCGATAACGAGAGTCGTTCTGTTTTTGGACAGATTTTCAAAGGCCGTTTGCACGGCTCGCTCACTTTCTGCATCAAGGGCGCTGGTGGCTTCATCGAGCAATAAGATCGGACTATCTCGCAATATAGCCCGGGCAATGGCGATACGCTGACGCTGTCCACCTGATAGCGTTGTAGCTCGTTCGCCCAGATCCGTTTGATATCCATTTGGGAGTGCCATGATGAAATCATGGGCGAAAGCGGATTTGGCGGCCGCGATGACGTCTTCATCACTCGCACCAAGTCGTCCATAGCGAATATTTTCCATGGCGCTGCCGGAAAACAATGGGGTGTTTTGTTGCACAATCGAAAACTGATTTCGAACTTGTTTAGGGTCCATATCGGCAATATCCACATCGCCTAATTTAATCTGTCCTTTTTGAATTAAATAAAAGCGCAACATCAGCTGGAATAATGTGGATTTTCCGGCGCCTGATGGACCGACAATCGCAACAGTCTCGCCGGGTTTAATATAGAAAGACAGAGCTTCAATGGCTTGGAGTTCCGGGCGGGACGGATAAGCAAATGATACATTTTCAAATTGCAGGCTCATCGACTTTTCGGTGGGCGACAATGAATTGTCAGGGGCGGAAATGGCGGGTTTTTCGGCTAATATTTCAACGAGCCGTTCGGATGCACCTGCGGCTCTAAGCAAATTGGTCCAGGTTTCCGTCAAGAAGCTCAAATTCGATAAAGCGAAAAACGCGTAAATTGAGAACTGTAAAATATCCCCGCCTGTCATAAGGCCACGGGTCACCATTTCAGCACCGTACCATAAAATCCCGACAACGGCGCTTAGGGCGACTATAAATATGATAGCGGTCATTAAAGTTCGAATAGTGATCCGCTTGCGGTGGACATCAAACGTTGCGTCGACCACTCTTGAAAATTCACGATCTTCAAAGTCTTCGCGATTAAAGGCTTGAACGGTTTGAATAGAGGAAAGACTTTCCCCGGCCCGGGCCGATGCGTCGGCCAATCGATCCTGACCGTCTCGTGATAGGTTTCGGATCATGCGTCCAAATATAATCACCGGGATGATGATTAGCGGCCCAATCGCCAATACCATTAAGGCCATTTTCCAATTTGTGATAAACATCATTATGATGGCGCCGATGGCAACCGCCAAAGCGCGAATACCAAATGAGATCGAACCCGTGACAACCGTTTCGATTAAGGTCGTGTCCGTGGTCAGCCTGGATAGGACTTCACCGGTCCGAACCCGCTCGAAATAGGATGGGCTTAGGGTTAAAAGATGGCTGTAAACCGCGTTACGAATATCGGCGATGACCCTTTGTCCCAATGTTGTGACAAAATAGGCGCGGAGGGGCCCAACGATTGAATAAATCAGAACAAAAATGAAAGCGAATTTGAAATATGGGGACAAATCTCCTGTGCCGGATACATTGATACGTTGGCAAAAATCAGGGCGGGTTGCATCAGTCCCGGCAAATCCGCAATCAACGATCAATCGTGCCAAAGGCGGAATTGTCAGTGTCGCGGCGGATGATAGGGCCAAAAAAATCAGGAACAGTGTCAGCCAACCGGGATAGCGGGCAATGAAAGGCCATATATGTTTTAACGGGCGCAGATTGCGCCCTTTCGACCGATGGGCTTTATCTCGGTCAACTTCGGCCGTATAGGCTGCGCCGCCAGTTCGATTAGTCCCTGATGTTCGTTGTTTTGTCATGGGTGGGTTTCATATCGCCTATTTTCAAAACTGCCAGTGAAATTCATGTGGCCAATTGGCTGATGTTGCCAAAAAGCCACAAAGTATGAAAATTGTTGCATAGGCTTAAGTTTGCATTGGCAATTCAAACGAATAAAATTATAGTCGGCGCACAAAACGATAAACATTATAGGGGACTCTATATGAATCACGCCACTCGTAGCCTTTTGGCGGCATCCGTCATTGCCATATCCGCGTCAACCGCTTTGGCTCAAGATAGTTTTGAAGATGAAGTCATCGTTACGGCCACGAAACGGGCCCAGAGCATTCAGGATGTTCCGATCGCGGTAACAGCGATTACGCCCAAACAGCTAGAAACACAGGGTGTCGTGAATATTCAAAACCTGACGAGCGTGGCGCCCAGTTTCTCGACTTCCAACGCCCAGATTGCATCCGGCTCCGTTGTTCTTCGAATTCGGGGGGTTGGCACGACTTCAAATAATATCGGATTTGAATCCGCAGTTGGTGTTTTTATTGATGGTGCCTATCAATCCCGTCCGGGTGTGGCGCTTGGCGAATTTGTCGATGTTGAACGGGTTGAAGTCCTTCGTGGACCTCAAGGCACGCTATTTGGACGAAATACATCTGCAGGTGCTTTGAACGTTACAAATGTTCGACCGGATTTTGATCAGTCAGGTGGGTTTTTCAACGCAACCTATGGAAATTACGATCACATGAGTTTCCAAGGTGCGCTCAATATGCCCTTAGTCGAAGATAAAGTCGCCGCGCGGATCACAGGTGCCGTACGTAAACGGGACGGCTATTTAAATATCCATGACGCGAACGGGACCAAAATTGGTGAATCCAATAGTATCAACCAGCATATGATCCGCGCCCAATTGGGTTTTCAAGGCGATAGCGGATTTAATGGCCGGATCATTGGCGATTATTCTGCAAGTTCCTCTGTGTGTTGTTCAGCCGTCGAGGTACTATCTTCTGGATTGGAAACAAGCGGATTACTGGCTGCCGTTGGATTGGGGGCTAGAGGGGGCATGAGTGCGCCGATCGTCGCCACGAATCCGACCGATAACGACACAGCTGAGGATGTTCTTGAGCAGCTTTATGCAAGCTCCAGTCAGGTTCCAGATCCGTCAATGAACCAATTTGGACTAACGGCGGAATTCGAATATCCGCTCTCTGATAATACGGATTTGGTTTATATCGGGTCTTATCGTGAGTATGACGCTCAAGAACAATATGACTCTGGGTTCTCAGGGTTAGATATCTTTAATGTTCTGGATGGAAGTGACACCGAAATTGACACCATGACACACGAACTGCGGGTGCAGGGGCTTGCTATGGACGGTCGCCTGGATTGGATGGTTGGTGGCTATTATTCTGATGAGGATATTGCTTCATCGTCCAGTTTTGGTTTGGGCCAACATTATGACCAATTGATGGGGGCTTTATTCGCGGGTGCACTGGCACCTTTGGCCCCGGCCGTTAATCCGTTTGCACTTGGACCGACACCTTATCAATCTTTGACCGGCGTCGATCCTTCTGTGGTGCGTGCGACAAACAACTATTCTCAAAATAGTGAAAGCATTTCAATTTTTACACATAATATTTTTGACGTTACTGACGATCTGAGCCTGACTTTAGGTTTGCGCTATTCTGATGAAAGTAAGGATGGTGGATATAATCAAACAGACGTCAATAATCCACTTTGTCTGGGGACTTTAGGTACCTTTGGTACGGCTTTTCCAGCAGCGCTGGTTGGCGCCGGTGTTCCGCCTGCTGCGGTCGGGAATTTCGTTCCGACCTATATCGGCCTGGGATGTTTCGCCTTTACAGCGCCAGCTGATCTGGCTGCGGCCGCCGCACTTCCGCTACCTAGATCGTTTAACGAGACATTCAAAGATGATGAGCTGATTTATACAGGTAAGCTGTCTTATGAGTTTAACCCTGACGTGACGGCCTATGCCAGCTTCACCCACGGTTATAAATCCGGTGGATTTAACTTGGATTCGACCGCCGCAGCAGGTGGTGCTGATCCACGGTTCTTGTCTGAAGAAGTAGACGCCTATGAATTGGGCCTAAAAGGTCGATTTGCAGATGGGCGCGTTTCATTGAACGTCGCTGCGTTCCTTGAAGAGTTTTCAAACTTCCAGGTGCTTGAGTTTACAGGCGCTCAGTTCGTGACCTTCAACGTCCCGAAAGCAGAGACTTCCGGTGTCGAGATTGAAATGACAGCCGATGCGACAGATAATTTGTCATTCAATGGCGGATTGACTTTGTTGGACGCCAATTATCCTACGGATTGCGCGGGCAACCAAACGGCGATCAATGTGACGTCGCTCTGCGGCAACACGCTAACCAATGCGCCAAAGACCGTTGGTATATTGGGAGCTGATTATCAACGCAGCCTGTCTGACAATCTGGACTTCTTTTTGAATGGACAAATTCGCTATGAAGGCGACCGTCGGACATCGACGCAAGCCGTCGTGCTGGCGACCCAAGCGCCTAACCCGTTTGATATTCAGGAAAGCACCGTGAAAATTAATTTGCGGGCCGGGATTACGGACCCAGATAATGATTGGGCTGTGGAAGCCTGGGCGACCAATTTGACCAATGAAATTACACGCGGTGTGACCTTTAATACTGTTCTGAGATCAGGATCACGGTCGGCCTTCTTGCAAGAGCCCCGCATGTATGGCGTAACATTGC
>JAHDDX010000067.1 GCA_020629135.1 Hellea sp. | reverse complement strand
CGTATTACAAAATGCGGCGACCCTTTTGTTCGCCAGCATTTGTTTGAAGCCGCAAACTCATTATTGGGGCGATACACAGGAAGCACACCCTTAAAATCTTGGGGTCTCAAAATAGCCGAACGTGGGTCTCGCAAACGGGCTTGTGTTGCCGTGTCCCGAAGGTTGGCAGTCATCATGATAGCCATCTGGCGAGACGGGACAACATTCCAACACGGAGAAAATTCTGCTTCACATACGATAGCAGCATAGGGAGAAAACGAGTTATACCACTTACTCCCCGGTTTTAGAACTTCGACCCTTGCGGTCTGAGGTCGTCCGGCAGGACGGGAAGAGACGATGTGAGAGCGTGGGTCAGGCTCGTCGCAAACTTATGGTTTGATGACGTACATGCGAGCTGGCTCCACATCACTCTTTGAATGGAAAGTATCTTGGGAGAGCACCCGTTAGACAGGCTGCGCGTGCCGGTGCTGATCTCGTAAAGAAGCATGATACCTGCCATTGGACGACACATATTTTACAAAAGAGTCGAACCTAAACTGAGTGTCTATATTAGCTTCCGAAATACTTGTCGGACCATATTCACTTGGGCACTTGACAGGGTTGCATTAAAGAAGCCTGACCCGCCGTCACGCGGCGGGTGCGCGCAAATTATAAATATCAAAAACCAAGAAATCGTTCATTCTGATTGAAGCTTTTGATAAACTTAAACGTCAAAACATAATTGTAAAATCAGGGCGTTTTCTCTTTGTACCGCATGAAATGCAAACACCTTTGCTTTTTAATGTCACCACATCCCCTATGATCGTGTTTATCGAAAATAGATCTGAGGGCAAATCATGGCTGACACTGCAATTTGGCATATGGCTGACATTTGGGAGCATGTTTCGGATGCGATCCCAAACTCAGAGGCCGTTACATTTGAGGACCGCCGCCTTTCCTGGAAAGATTACGAAAATCAAGCCGCTCGAGTAGCCCAGGTTTTCATAGACCATAATCTTCCGCAAGGCGCTAAAATATCGATTTATTCCTACAACAGCCCTGAATATCTCATCGCCCAATTTGGGGCATTTAAAGCCCGTATGTGTCCCATCAATGTAAACTACCGATATCTTGAAACCGAATTAGCCCATGTGATCAATAACAGCGACAGTGAAGCCATTGTCTATCAAGCAGGTTTTGCACCGCGTCTGGCTGCAATTCATGATCAACTGAAATCAGTTAAGTTGTTTCTGGAAATCGATGATGGCAGTGGCGAGCATCTTGAGGGCGCCCTCTCATATTTTGACGCCATTCAAAACGCCGAACCAATGCCGCGGATCGAGCGATCGGATGACGACATCTATATGCTCTATACAGGTGGCACGACAGGACTGCCAAAAGGAGTTATGTATGACCATAAGACTTTCTCCAAATCGCTCATAACGAAAGCTATGGAATTGCGTGGTTTACCGATTCCTGAGAAACCAGCAGATGTGGGGCCAGTCGTTGCGGCATTGGCGGCTAAGGGCTTGTCACCTCGTTGCATTCCCGCCTGTCCCCTTATGCACGGCACAGGGATGTGGGTCGGCGTCGTCATTCCTCACTCACTGGGGGGCACAGCCATATTATTTGACAATAAGAAGTTCGATCCCGACAATTTACTTCAACTCATCGAAAATGAAAAAGCACAGGAAGTTGTGATTGTTGGTGACGTTTTTGCCAAGCCGCTCGCCAAATCATTGTCCGCCGCGAAAGAGTCAGGAAAACCCTATGATGTGTCCTCACTGCGTATGGTTAATTCCTCTGGTGTCATGTTCTCATCAGATGCAAAAAAAGCCATTTTGGACCACATGGACGTCACGATTTTCGACAGTATGGGATCGACAGAAGGTAGCATAGGGGTTTCAATTGTAAATCGTGAGTCCATAAAAACCGACAAAACGGCAAAATTCCAATTATCTGCCACATCAAAAGTGATGACCGAAGACGGGCGTGAAATCAAACCCGGATCGGGCGAGGTGGGCCTGCTTTGCAATGGTGGAATGGTTCCGATCGGATATTACAAGGACGAAGCCAAGAGCGCCGAAACATTTCGGGTGTTCAACGGCGTTAGATATTCTGTCCCTGGCGATTACGCCCGCCTTGAAGCGGACGGCACCATCACGCTTTTGGGTCGGGGATCGACCTGTATTAACAGTGGCGGTGAAAAGATTTACCCAGAAGAAGTTGAAGAAGCGGTCAAATCCCATCCGCTGGTTTATGACTGCCTGGTGGTTGGCGTGCCGGATGAGCGTTTTGGAGAATGTGTAACGGCTGTCATGTCTGTGGCTGATCAGGCCTCACTTGATCCCGATGACGTCAAATCCCATGTCCGTACATTACTTGCAGACTATAAGGCGCCGCGTCATTACGTGATCACAGAAACAGTGCCGCGAGCGGACAATGGAAAGGCAGATTATAAAACGGCAAAAACTATTGCTTTGGATGATCTCGGAATTACCAAATAATGGGCATACTTTCCGGCCTGAAAATACTTGAAATTGAAGGGATCGGCCCGGCCCCGTTTTGCGGGATGCACCTTGCGGATATGGGGGCGGATGTCATTCTGGTCGAACGCCCGCGAGGCCAGCGGGCTACAACGGATGATGCAGGTTCAGTCTTAAAAAGAGGCAAGCGGGTAATAAGTTTAGACCTTAAAACAAAAGAAGGTGCGGACGCAGTTAAATCTTTAATTCTCAATGCCGATGGCCTTATTGAAGGCATGCGCCCCGGTGTCATGGAAAGATTGAGATTGGGGCCTGAGACCTGTCACGCGATTAACCCGAAACTTGTATATGGACGTGTGACAGGATGGGGCCAAACTGGACCATTGTCGCAGGCGGCAGGTCATGACAATAACTACATCGCCCTGTCTGGAGCCCTTTGGTATGCTGGCAAATCTGGTCAAACACCTGTTGCCCCGCCAACCCTCATTGGTGATGTTGCCGGCGGCGCATTATATTTGACCATTGGCATGTTGGCCGCCATTCACCAAGCTGAGAAAACAGGGATAGGCGAAGTTGTGGATGCGGCAATGGTCGACGGCTCTGCTCATATGATGAATTTGTTGCTTTCTGCTCAGTCGTCCGGACTTGTGAGTGAAAAACGAGGTGCAAGCTTATTGGATGGCCCTCACTGGTTTGAAACATATGAGTGTAAAGACGGTAAATTCATTACGATTGGTTCTTTGGAGCCACAGTTTTATGCCCTGCTGCTGACCAAATTAGGACTTGAAAATGACCCAGACTTCACGTCTCAGTTTGATCAAAGCAAATGGCCGGAACAGAAACGAAAGCTGGCGAGCCTCATCAAATCCAAATCCCGCAGAGACTGGTGTAATGTATTGGAAGGGACAGATGTTTGTTTTGCGCCCGTTCTAAACCCACGGGAAGCAAGTGAACACCCGCATATGAGTTCCCGTCAAAATTATCTGACTTTTAATGGGCAGATCGAAGCAGCTCCTGCCCCTAAATTTGCAAGCCACATAAGTTCATTTGAACGCAAAAAACATAGTCCAATTGCATTAGAGTCGGCCTTGGAAAGCTGGTCATAATCGGCACTTAAAACATCAAATGCAAACCGGTTTGCTTTTGTGTGTAATGCCTGCGCCTTATGTTGCCACATTGAAATGAACCAAGAAGTGAGTTGAAACCATGGAACAAATGCAAGGACTGGACGCGGCATTTGCCGCCCTCGAGCAACCCAAAGCACCCGTACATGTCGGTTCTATTTTCATCTATGACCCGAGCACCGCACCAGATGGTTTCGTGCGCTTTAAGGACATTATTGGTTTTATTGAAAATCGGCTTCAGTTATCGAAATCTTTGCGCCGGAAAATGGTCAAAGTTCCATTCAATGTTGACTATCCCTATTGGGTTGAAGACGCAGGATTTGATCTGGAATATCATCTGCGTCATGTCGCCCTCCCAAAACCGGGAGACTGGCGGCAATTATGCATCCTCGCAGCCAGGATTTTCGCCCGGCCTTTGGATTTATCTCGCCCGCCTTGGGAAATCACAGTCATAGAAGGTCTGGACAATATTGAAGGCGTGCCAAAGGGCTCTTACGCGCTGTTGGCAAAAGTCCACCATATGGCGATCGACGGCATTTCCGGTGTCGACCTTATGCATGCCACTCATACTCTCCGTCCCGATGAAGAACCATTGTCGACGCCTGACAAATGGCGTCCGGATCCAGACCCCAGTCAGATTGGTCTTCTTGCACGGGGATATATGAAAGCCTTGACCCTGCCAGTTCGGCAGGCGACAGCGCTTTGGCAGACAACGCCCGGTGCCCTAAAAGCCGCCCAAGGATTTTTAAAAAAGGACTATGATTTTAAGGCGCTGTGGCAGACACCCAAAACCCGGTTCAATGGCAGCATTTCTCCGCACAGGGTGTTTGGCGGACAATCATTTAGCCTCAAGGAAATAAACAGCATGCGGGCCCTTTGCGAAGGCGCAAAAATGAATGACATCATGTTGTCTGTTTGCGGGGGCGCACTTCGAAAATATCTTGAGGCCAAGGAAGAATTACCCGATACCTCTTTGACGGCCATGGCTCCAATTTCAGTTAGAACCGAAGAAGAGCGCAATACTATGGGCAATCAGATCGCCGCGATGTATGTGCCGCTGGGATCTCATATTGAGAGTGTCAATGAACGCCTTAAATATGTCGTTGAAGAAACCGGTAAAGCAAAGAAACTGACAAATGCTCTAGGGGCCCGACAAATTTCTGACATTGCCAAACTGGCCCCAGCGGCGGCCATGGTCACCGGTTCAAATCTGTTTCATCGCCTAAAGCTAGCCGATCGTACAAAACCTCTAATCAACACAGTCGTCACCAATGTGCCTGGGCCCCCTATTCCGTTATACTCGGCAGGTGCCAGGGCTGTTTGTGTCTATGGCATGCTGTGTTTGATTGACGGCATTCGCTTGGGGCATATTGTTCATACTTTCATGGATGATGTTACGGTGTCATTTACGGCCTGCCGGGAAGCCATGCCGGATCCGGAGTTTTATGACGAATGTCTGAAGGCTAGTTTTGAAGATCACAGAAAAGCGTTTAAGAATTTGCATAAAAGCCAAGACAAACACACAAAAAGGTCCGTTTCCGGGAAGCAACAGACATCCAACAAAGTCGTCGACTTAAAACCGACAGGCAAAGATAAGAAGCTTCATGACGCATAAATATAAGCATCGCGCGCCAAACCCCCTTTACACGGCCCTTGAAGGACGTTGGATAATTGAGATGGGCGCTCATTACGCCACGCGTCCGTTATTAAAAAAACTTCCCAGAGGGGACGGGCATTCCGTTATTGTTTTTCCAGGGTTTATGACCAGCAAAATTTCGACCCGTCATATGCGTCGCTTGCTAGGTGATTTGGGTTACGACGTTCACGACTGGGGCATGGGCCGCAATTTGCGGTTCAGTGCAGAGATTGAAGAAAAGATGCAAAAAATGGTCGCTGATCGAGCAAAAGATAGCGGTCAAAAAGTTTCTTTGATCGGCTGGAGTCTTGGTGGCGTTTTTGCCCGTGAAATTGCCCGTATTCATCCAGAAATTATTCGCAATGTGATTTCGCTTGGCAGTCCGATTACCGGCGCACGGCATGCGGCCTTAGCGAGGCCATTATTTGAACTTTTAAACGGCCAACCTGAACCCGATACCGAGGCCCGGATTGATCAGATGCATGTGCCGCCCCCGGTGCCCACGACGGCCATTTATTCGAAAACCGACGGCATAGTTCATTGGCACGGTGCCTTACAAAGTCAAGCGAAGCAGGCAGAGAACATTCGCGTTCCGGCAAGCCATCTCGGGATGGGAACTAATCCCCTGGTGATGTACATTTTGGCTAACCGACTGGCGCAACGTGAAGGGGAGTGGCGCCCGTTTGATACATCTGGATTACGCAAGCTTGTTTACCGAAATCCAGGTATTTTTCGGCGATCTCTTGGCGACTTCTACTAGCGCAATCCCGCTTCAGATACTCTGCCCATCGTCAACAACAAACTCGGCGCCTGTAATCGCACTGGAAGCGTCTGCGCACAGATAATTAATGATGCCATCGAGTTCAGATAATTCAACCAATCGGCGGCGTGGGAAACTGTTTAAGAACATTTTCCCGGAGTCGGTTTTAAAGGAATCGGCCGTCAAGTCGGTTTCGATATAACCGGGCAGAAGCATATTCACATTGATCCCAAATTTGGCCCATTCTAACGCCATTACTTTTCCCATCTGCACCACTGCCGCTTTTGACGCCGAGTAGGCTGGAATGCCCGGCGTGACCTTCTTTGCTGTTATCGAGGATACGATAACAATCCGGCCAGATTTCTTTTGTGGGTCCTGGTTTTTAATCATTCGGCGTGCCCCTTCCCGAACGGTCAGAAACACCCCCCGAAGATTGACTGCCATCAGGCCGTCGAAGTCTTCAACACTGAGTTCCAATGAATGACCGTTTGCGTTGCGACCCGCATTGGCGATGACACCGTCAATAGGCCCCCATTCAGCTTCAGCTTCTTCAAAGGCGGCAATGACCGAGCCTTCGTCAGCCACATCCATGGATACGGCAAGAGCTTGCCCGCCGACCTCGGTAATTTCGGTTTGTAAAGCTTCTAATTTATCTCTGCGCCTCGCCGCTAAAATGACTTTCGCCCCAGACGCAGATAGGGTGCGCCCAAATCGAGCCCCAATGCCTGAGGACGCTCCGGTTACTAATATTGTCCGTCCCGATAAGTCGAATCCGTTATTCATTGTCTACTCCCTGAAATAGCGCTCTATAATGACCGCGCGATCAAAACTTTCATGATTTCACTTGAACCGCCATAGATCGTTTGGACCCTCGAATTTCGAAACATGTGCGCTATTGGGTACTCATTCACATATCCGTACCCCCCGTGCAGTTGCAGGCATTCATTGACGATATCAAACTCGTTTTCAGTGATCCAAAGTTTGGCAATTGCAGCTGTGGTTAAGTCCAGTTCACCTTTGAGAAGCTGCTCGACGCAGTGATTCATAAAAACTTTTGCCACAGTCGCTCGCGCTTTGACCTCCGCGAGCTTGAATTGTGTGTTCTGGAATTCGATAAGCGATTGCCCAAAAACTTTCCGGTTTTTAGTATATTCAATGGTTGTTGCAAGCGCCGCTTCCATTGTTATCACGCCGGCAAACGCGATAATCAAACGCTCCTTGGGAAGCTCGGCCATCAATTGAAGAAATCCCCGTCCCTCGACGCCGCCTAATAGGCATTCTTCGGGTACCCAGACATCATCAAAGAATAACTCGGACGTATCCTGTGCAGCCAATCCGATTTTATCCAGGTTTTTACCACGCCAGAAACCCTGTACCTTGTCGGTTTCAACGATAAACAATGATATGCCCTTTGCCCCCTCCTCAGGGTCCGTTTTGGCGACAACGATAATGAAGTTGCTAATTTGTCCGTTTGATATCCAGACCTTTGACCCGTTGATCCTATATCCTTTCCCGTCTTTTGTTGCAGACGTGCGGATCGATTGAAGGTCTGATCCGGCGCCCGGTTCACTCATGGCGATCGCAGCGATCCGTTCACCCGTAACGAGACCCGGCAACCATTTTTTCTTTTGCGCGTCAGTGCCGTGCGCGAGCACGTAAGGAATGACAATCCCATTGTGTAAGCTCGCCGCAAATCCCTCGACACGGTGCTTTTGAGTTTGTTCAATGACCACAAGATCATGCCGTAGGTCACCGCCGTGACCGCCATACGCCTCCGGCACGCTCACGCCTAACAATCCCATTTCCCCCGCTTCGCGCCAGAACGCTGGTTCGACCATTCCGTCCGCACGCCATTTCGCGACGCGCTCCGGCGTTGCCCGGTCTTCAAAAAACTTGCCTACTGCATCACGGAAAAGTGAAATCTCTTCGTCCTGCATGAAATCAGGATCTGTCACGCCCAAAATACTCATTTTTACACTCTTTCGATAATAATCGCCGGTGCCATGCCGCCGGCGGCGCACATCGTCACCAAGCCGTACCGGCCTCCACTGCGCTCAAGCTCGTCCAAGGCTGTGCCGATCAATATGGAGCCCGTTGCGCCAATGGGGTGCCCAAGCGCCATTGCGCCACCGTTAATATTGACCTTCTGGCGGTCCAGATTGAGATCGCGGATGAATTTCTCGGCAACAACCGCAAACGCCTCATTGATTTCCCATACGTCGATGTCGTCAACGCTTAAGCCGGCCTTTTGCAGTACCTTGCGTGCAGCCGGTACAGGCGCGTTGAGCATCAAAGTTGGACAATCTCCCATATTTGCTGTTGCAATAATTCGAGCTCGTGGCTTCTGCCTGTTTTTTTCGGCGTATTCTTTTGAGGTGATCAATAAAGCGGCCGCGCCGTCTACTACTCCCGAACTATTGCCCGCATGATGAACATGATTAAATTCCTTAAGTTCAGGATATTTGCTCTGAATGAGTTGACCATAGGTACGTCCCGTCTTATCAACCACGATGTCCCGCCACATGGAAAATACGGGCTTGAGGCCCGCCAGATTTTCAACTGAAGTACCCGGACGTGGAAACTCTTCCTTGTCTAATGCAAGCGAACCGTCGAGATTTCTTACAGGAATAATTGATTTGGCAAAACGACCCTCCGCAATCGCCCGGGTGGCGTTTTGCTGAGACTTGACCGCAAGTTCGTCTAATGCATGACGATCTATGCCCTCCAGTGTCGCTATGGCATCGGCGCAAACGCCCTGTTGTGATTGAGGGTGCTTGTCCCGAAGTGACATATTACCCCCGTCCAACATCGGTGGCGTTTTGGGATCAGCAATTGACGAGGTGTAACTCATCATCTCCGTACCGCCGGCTATAACAACATCCTCCATGCCGGACATGACCTGCGCGGCCGCGAGATTCACACTGGTAATTCCGGAGCCGCAAAACCGATCCAAAGTCACGCCCGATGCTTTGATGGAGTATCCGGCATCCAAAGCCGCCATCCGTCCAAGATCGCAGCCCTGTTTGGCAATTTGTGTGCTGGTTCCCCAGATTATGTCATCCACATCTTCTGTGTTGAGATTGTTTCTTTCAGCAAGCGCATTGAGAACTGTTGCCGCGAGATGCTGAGGGTGCAAATGGGCTAGCGCGCCTTTCCCAACCTTTCCAATCCCGCGTGGCGTGCGGCAGGCATCGATAATATACGCATCAGTCATCGGACATCCTATTTCGGAGCCATTCGAATTGCACCGTCAAGGCGGACATCTTCGCCGTTAAAATAGCTGTTACGGCACATCTCAAGCGCCAGGGACGCAAACTCACCCGGAAGGCCGAGCCTTGCCGGATGAGGCACCATTGCGCCGAGTGCTTGTTTCACAGGTTCCGGGGCAGCCGCGAGCAGCGGCGTATCAAAAATTCCAGGAAGTATTGTGTTCACGCGAATATTCTCTCTAGAAAGATCCCGGGCTATGGGAAGCGTCATCCCCACCACGCCTGCCTTTGATGCCGCATAGGCCGCCTGCCCCACTTGCCCATCTTCGGCAGCGGCTGACGCCGTGTTAACAATCGCACCGCGCTCACCGTCGATCGGATCAAGCGTCATCATGCCAGCGGCGGAGTGTGCTATACAGCGAAAGGTTCCCGACAAATTGATATCCAAAATGCGCTGAAAACGGCTCATCGGATGCGGCACGATATCACCAGTTTTTCGATCCCTTGATGCAGTTTTTACGGCATCACCTGTTCCGGCACAGTTTATCAGTAGGCGTTCCTGCCCGTTGACCGCTCTCAAAGTTTCAAAACCATTCTGAACGCTTTCATCAGAGGTGACATCTACTTTTGCAAAAGCGCCCCCGATTTCCTTGGCAAGGGCTTCCCCTTTTTCCGAATTGAGGTCCATTATGCCGACTTTCACACCGTGTTCGGCGAGTTTGCGGGCTGTTGCTTCACCAAGACCGGAGGCACCTCCTGTGATAACCGCGGCAATATTGTTGTTGAGTTGCATGTCAAATATTCCTTCTGCATTTTTTGAAGACCGAGCAATGTGTCGATCTGTTTATTTTTCAAAGGGTAAGCTGTCACAATTCCCTGTGATTGGCTGACCTCCAAAGGCCTTCTTCACAAAGGGAATTGAATCGACTGTTGAATGGTTGAGAACCGTCAGATGATCTTTATCGGGATAAATATTGGATTGAATAACGGCACCGGCATTACAGGCTTGCTTAATCAGATTGGCCTGCATGCGCAGCGGCGTATCCCGGTCATCAACTCCGCTACCGATATAGGCCGGGACATTGATGTCTAAGCGAGGATAACCCATTTGCGCAAAAGCAATATTCAATGCGTCATTGGGTGAGGCCTTAAAAGATCTGTCGTAGGTCAGTTCGCGCTCCGTCACCAAAGTTTTTACATCCCGGTGACAGGTCGTATCGACGGATTGCGCTGTCGGCAGCGCTTCGTCTGAGACATAATCCGAGGGGCGAAAATCCGGATCCATTTGCTCAACGAGCGTCAGGGCGAGGAAATTGTATCCCAGCATCGGATCAACCACATCATTTGGTCGGGTTTCTGCAATGATTTCAAGCGTACGCGGGGTGAAGAACGGTATTCCCGTTGCGACCACGCCGCGAATATCCAGTTCCGGGGCGTAATCGGGCGCGTATCCCGCAGTCGCGAAAGCCGCCGCAGCGCCTTGCGACTGCCCAATCAGAACAACTGACTGACTTAGCGGAAAGTCCGCATTTTGAACTGCGCGAATAATGTCTAGATTATTAAAGGATGCGGGTTTCGTTGCGAGATAAGGATGGGTGCCAGGGGTTCCCAATCCTTGGTAATCAGAGGCGACAATTGCATATCCCTGATCCAGCCATTGCTTCAAATATTCATTATGGAACGGCACATATCCGGTCCAACTCGGGGCGCATATGTCCGCAATGCCGACTGTCCCATGTGTCCAGGCGATTAAAGGCCAACCATCTTCTGGCGGGGATCCTTCCGGGAGAAACAAACTCCCGGAAACGGCAATTTGCGTTTTTCCGTCAATACCATCCGTTGACGTGTATAGCAGGCGCAAATTAGTTGCCGCACCCGGAACGGATTGATTGGCGTTAAGAGGTTCCTGACGCAAAATAACGCCAGGATCGGCCGGAAGGTCAGAATTGTATTGATAGAAATCCGATACGCCCCCATCTCCGCGCACAATGCGCGATATAGGTCCTGTTAGCACGTCTACTGTTTCAGGGCTCGCAATTCCCTCACCTGCCTTGTCGACATCGTTTTGACCCGAACAAGCTGAGAGCGCTCCAATACTTACAACGAGTATAATGGTTTTGAGCAATGGCATAATTTAACTCGATTTAACGTCTTTAAACGGAATATCGCGGCTCACATCTGTTGACTTTGGAAGGCTTAAAACCCGTTCCGCGATAATATTCTTCTGAATTTGATCAGTACCGCCGCCGATTGAATTCATATAGGCTTTGGCCGCATCAAAATTGGCATTGCGGGAATCCTCTGTTTCGTTGATGAGTACCTGCGGCCCTATGATTTTCGCTGATATGCGGGCTTCACCATGCTGAATGCGGGACATGGCCAGCTTTCCAAGCGAGGCCAAAGATGATGAGCCGTTTTTGGCAACCTCTTCCTTGGCTCGCAACATATTCAACGTGTTCAACTGCCGATATGCCAAGGCTTGCGCAATCTCCTGTCGCAATACCGGGTCATTCAGTTTATCATGATCGTGAGCCAGCTTTAATAAAGCAGGGGTTTTGCCTGCAGCTCCTCTCAGACGAGACGTAATCCCCTGGCCCATAATGAGACGTTCAGATGCAATCGCCGTCTGAAACGAAAACCAACCTTTATTGAGTTCACCGATAATGAACCTGGCCGGCACGCGCGCATCCGAAATGAAAACTTCGTTGAATTCGTCTTCACCAGTTATCTGGTTGATTGGCCGGACTTCAACGCCTTCCTGCTTCATTGGAAAGATAAAAAATGTAATGCCCTGATGCTTTGGCACGTCAATATCCGTGCGGGTCAGCAACATGCCATATTCGGCCTCAACCGCATTGGACGTCCAGACCTTCTGTCCATTGATAATAAAATCGTCACCGTCACGCACAGCGCGGGTACGAACGCCGGCGAGGTCTGAACCGGCCCCGGGTTCGGAGTAAAGCAGACAGCAGATCGGACCCGTCAGTAAATCATAAAGAAGCTCAGACTTGAGGGCATCGCTCCCCAGCTTGTAAATTGTAATTGCACCGAGATGAAAACGGTCGCGTCCCCAACCCTTTGCCTTATGCTTTTGAAAAGCGTTTTCAATGACCCGCGCATCTTTTGGCGACAAAC
This sequence comes from Hellea sp., assembly GCA_020629135.1. GTDB lineage: Bacteria > Pseudomonadota > Alphaproteobacteria > Caulobacterales > Maricaulaceae > JACOMS01. Next base: position 3,739 of record JAHDDX010000067.1, on the reverse strand, counting down.
CGCGCCCAAACCATTTTTCCGGCCAGGTCGGGACTGCATAGCCCGCATCCACGACCTTTTTCAGCCAGCTTTTTTCATCATACTCGCCTTTGCCAAGCTCGCATTCTGCCTCTGGGTCCCAGTGTTCTGTTAGCCACACCTCGACTTCATTTTTCAGGTCAGCAGTCATGGCGCGGTCTCCATTTCCGAAAGATAAAGGTCTCGAAACCGGTCGGAGGAACCAAATAGCCATTGTCCTGTTTGTGCACGTCGCCAATAGAGATGGGCTGGATGCTCCACTGTATATGCAATACCGCCATGCAATTGGATGGCGTCTGCTGACACTTTTCTGAAGTTGTCGGCGCATGTGAATTTCGCGAGATAAGCCAACATTGAAGCATTTGGCGCCTTGGACGCCAAGGCCCTTGCCGCATGGCGAGCCGAACTTGAGGCTGACTCGACCTCGATCAATAAATCGGCCGCCATATGTTTGAGCGCCTGAAACCGTCCAATAGGCTGCCCGAATTGAAAACGCGTGTTGAGGTATTCAATCGTCAGATCAAAAATTTGACGCGTCGCACCGGCTTGCTCTCCCGCCAGAGCGACAATCGCACTTTGCGTCGCAGACTTAAATTGTTCTTCACCAACTCCTTCCAACAAAATCCCTTGGGCTTTATCAAAATCAACAGTCGACAAGCGAAGGGTTTTGTCATCAGTATCGTGTTCAACAATGTCCAGACCCGGTGCATTTTTGGGAATATAGAATACGGCTACATTCCCTTCCTGTGCAGTTGCGACCAAAAATGCATCTGCATTTCGGGCATGCTGAACGAAGCACGCGCTACCACTAAGAATCCATTCAGAGCCATTCTGTTTTGCGCTCACTTCCGGTGATTTCGTCCAGTCTCCTGACCGCCCGCATCCGGCAATTGCTATAATCTTTTCGCCGGAAGCAATATCCTCTAACAACGCAGAGACGAATTCAGTGTTCGTTGCTGCTGACAGCAATATTGGTGCAATCACAGAGGTTGAAATAAAGGGTCCGTTGTAAAGACTGGCCCCGGCGACCTCCATAAGGGCTTCAACTTCTTCTATGGAACCACCAATGCCGCCCAGTTCAGCCGGAATCATTATACCGGTTAAGCCGAGCTCGGCCATTTGTTGCCACAGCGCTTTGTCGAGTCCAGACGGCGTCTCAATGATTTCCCGGAGTTTCTCTTCGGAAGCCTGATCCGCCAAAAGCCGACGGAACATATCGCATATGGCCTCACGGTCTTCTTCGCTAAAGTCCGTCATAATTTACCCATTAACCCATTTTGGTTTTCGTTTTTCGGCAAATGCCGTGACACCCTCACGGGCGTCTTTTGTCTGAAGGAGCGAAACAATTTCTTTTTTGCTGAGCTCCAAAGCTTTATCCCAATCACCCATTTGATCGACCTGATTGAGAACGCGCTTGGACGCGCGAATGGATGTAGGTGAATTTTCAGCGATGGTTCTGGCAAGTGTCCAGGCTTCATCCAAAACATTGCCTGGCTCCGACACAGTATTTACAATGCCGAGAGCCGATGCTTCGGTGGCGTCTATTTTTCGGCCTGTCAGAATGAGCTCCATAGCGGCTTTTTCGCCGATTTGTCTGGTTAAGCGCTGCACACCTCCAGCAGCTGCAAACAGGCCAACCTTGACCTCCGGCAACGCGAACGTCGCACGCGGATCAGCGATAGCGATGTCACATGAAAGAACAATTTCCAGACCACCGCCCATGGCGACTCCATTCACTGCTGCTATGACCGGTTTTTCTCTGTTGGTCCGAGAGCACAGGCCAGCAAACCCTGAACTTGGCGTGGACATATCTCCGCCCTTGGCGGTTACTTTGAGGTCATTACCACTGCAGAAAGCCTTATCACCACTGCCCGTGATGATCGCGACCCAGAGATCTTTATCCGCTTCAAATTCGTCAAATATCTCTGCAAGTTCGAAATGTGCCGCGCTGAACAACGCATTGTAAGATTCAGGCCGGTTTAATGTCACAAGCAATATATTTCCGTCCCTTGATACGGAAACATATTTAAAATAGCGGGCAAAAATACTTTCGGTCATTGGGAGTCCTAAATGGTTTGGATTTTGAACAAAATTTTGGCCGTTGTTGTGGACGATATCGACCTCGGTCCCTACAACATCGTCGGCCACAGATAGCGCTGTTAGGGTTGCTTTGTGGCCTTCTTTGATCTTTGCGATGACGCGCCCGTTTTCATTTCGCGCAATGATATAGCCGGATTCAGGACCCTGGCGCCCATGTTTGACGCAATAGGCTTCAATGCTGGCCGTGCAATTTTTTTCAAGCAGGGGAACATCGACCCGCTCGTCAATTTTCGTCTGGAGCGAACAATCAAAGTCTAAGTTAGATGTCTCAGGAGCGCGGCACGAATAAATTCCGGCCGCTTCTTTACTCATGAAACCGCCATTTGCCAGGACCAATCCGTAGGCATCCCTCTCTTTCCTGAGTGCTTCAACCATACTTGCGATCGCATGTGTTGAATAATTGTTTCCCGCCCCGCCAAAAAAGGAAAGACCGCCCGTAATTGAAAGTTCGTCTTTTAGCGGATTGAGCCCCAAGGCTTCAGCGCCGATCTGAAGCACGATCGGAAAGCAGCTATATATATCTCTAAATTTGATATCGTCTGCTTTAACGTTGGCTTGTTGAATCGCTGACTCAATGACGAAATCAATTGCTTCTGATCTGGATAAATCCGGACGTTTTGAAACCAAAGCATCATTTACTTGTGCATGCCCGTGCACATAAACCCACTTTTCTTCCGGAACCCCTAATTCGCGGGCTTTTTGCGTTGTTGTCAGAATAAGCGCTGCAGCCTGATTTACGGCATCCTGGGCAATATGCCATTTGAGGTATGGGTCAAAAACCGGATAATTTTCTTTGGAAGGCGATGCGAGGAATTCGGCGCTTCGTTTGGCCGGGAATTGTGCATAGGGGTTTTGGGCTGCTATTGCCGAGAGACGTGCATAGACCTGCCCGAAATATTGCAAATATTCCTGTTTCGACAATCCAAGGCGCGCGCGTAAAGCCTGATCCATAGCCGCATAGGTTTGTGGCGGTAATCCGAGTCCATTTTTGATTTCATAATCAGATATAAAGTCAGTCTTTGCTCCGCGGTCATCGATATCCCCAACAACTTCAACCGCCCAATCCAATTTTAACCGATTTTTCAAGGCTGCTTTGACTGCGCCAGTAACCTCGCCCCCGGCGATTAAACCGACTTCTATTTCTCCATCTGTAAGTTTTTCACAAAGCTCCGCGACAAGTACCTGCGGTTGCTCACCGCCGGCGCTTGAATAAATTACTTTGGACGGCGTTATTCCGCACTCATTTAAGACAGCATGCGGGAAATTTTTGACCTTTCCAAATGGGTCAAAGGGGCGCCTTAAAGAGTCTGAAAATGTACGAATGAATGCGGCGCAATCAATTGAAGGCAAAAGGTTCTTTAATCCACTATCGCGCTCGGCCTGCTCTATCGCCTCTTTGACGATTGAAACAGGGTGCGGTGCGGATGAAACATCCTCGCCGGTCCAATGGTCAACGCATTGGCCAACTCCGATTATAACGGGAATATTTCCTATTTTTTTCATAAATTTAGTTAAACTGACTTGGTTCTTACTCTTAACAGTCCGTCCTAACGTAAAAAAGCAAAGTGGTTTGCATTCGGTACGCCGACGATAAGAAACATGCATTCCACAACGTGTTCAG
>JAHDDX010000066.1 GCA_020629135.1 Hellea sp. | reverse complement strand
CCGATTATGCGCTGGGCCGCATACAGGCCCCGCAACCGTCTATGCCGCTGCAAGGCGATTACCGCCCGCGAAATGGGAATTATCAGCCGCCGCGTAGCGCTGACCCGGCCCTGCAGCCTTTGATCGATGGATTTTCCGCCAAGGTCGAAGAAGAGCAGGGCGCTTATCATCCCAACGTGGATAGCAACACTGTGCACCCTGACGAAAATCAAGATCTGACAAGCTATCCGCTCGGCGCGGCACGGGCACAATTGCACGAAACCTATGTGGTCGCCCAGACGCGCGACGGGATTGTTATTGTCGATCAACACGCCGCCCATGAGCGCCTGGTCTATGAGCGGATGAAAGACGCCATGAGCGGAAAAGGGGTCGAACGGCAATCGCTTCTGATCCCGGATATTGTTGACCTCGGCGAAGCGGATGCGGCGCGTCTGTTAGCCCGTGCGGATGAGCTCGCGGAGATGGGCTTGATGATCGAACCGTTCGGCACAGGGGCTGTGGCCGTGCGTGAAACACCTGCGCTCTTAGGCGAAATGAATGTTCAAGGCCTGTTACGCGATCTCGCCGACGACCTGTCCGAATATAATGAAGCGCTGAGCCTGAAAGAAAAGTTCGAAGATGTGTGCGGGACCATGGCCTGTCACGGATCCGTGCGGGCGGGTCGACGGCTAAATGGGACTGAAATGAACGCGCTCCTGCGCCAGATGGAGGCCACCCCCCATAGCGGACAATGCAATCATGGCCGCCCGACCTATGTGGAATTAAAACTCGCGGATATTGAGCGCTTGTTTGGACGGCGGTGAAGGAGGTCGCAATAAAGATCGAAAATATTCCAACCCTGAGTGATGTTAGACTCCGAAATTTGTTTCTTAACGCCATCAAGATTCGATTGGACCCAACTAACAAGTGGTATGATGAAGCCGAACGAGCAATTGCCGCCATTCAAGATACTTGGTCCGATCGGGTCAGGCGGCAACAGTTTCAAGACTATAAAGCTGATACTCCTGAAGAAGGGATGTTAAAATCCGTCGGCTATAAGGTTGGTGAAAATGGCGAGTCTTATGAAGTTCGACATCGATTGCTCGATTTTTTGATAGAAGGTGTGTTACCGCCGGCAGGTTCACCGCCTTATTATGAAGATTGGGGCGAACCAAGTTCAAAGCAAAGATATCGAAAACTGCATCGTGTGATCAGAGTTTTAGCCAGCAGCGCATCCCATTTCTCCAACATGGAGAAAGCCGCACGGGAGTGGGAAGATGACCTCATATACATTGAGGATAAATGGGGCCATCTTTAACTTAATCCCAAAAACAAAACCTTGGCCGCGCCCCATTGGCGTTCGTCGCGCAGCTCATATCCGCTAACATCGACCTCTTCTTCCGCGGCGACCTCGAGGATCACAATGCCGTTTTCGGCGATCAGGCCTTGATGGGCGAGGCGGTCGAGTACGGGCCGCCACAGACCTTTATTATAAGGCGGATCCATAAAAATATGGGTGAAGGGGCCGCGCAGATTACCCGGTGCTATCCTGAGCTTGGTTGCGTCTTTGCGGTGCAGGCGCGTACAGCCAAACAGGCCCATTTTATCAATATTGGTGCGAATGGCGCCGCGGGCTTTGGGCTCGGTTTCAACAAACAGGCAAAACTCTGCCCCGCGGGAAATCGCCTCCAGGCCGAGCGCGCCGGACCCCGCGAAAATATCGGCGACAATTGCGCCCTCGAGCTCGGGCGCCCATTCTGCATGGGTTAAAATGTTAAACAGAGATTCGCGTGTTTGATCGCTGGTCGGGCGGGTGTTCCGCCCATCCGGTGTCGCGATGTTTCGCCCGCGCAATCTGCCTGAGACTATCCGCATTACGTTCTTCTCGGGGTCCCGGATAGGGCGTTGCCCTTCCGGGATGACAAGTTAAAAATATATGTCATCCCGGACAAAGGCCGAAGGTCTGCAGATCCGGGATCTCGAGAAATCCAGGTGCAATCAAGATAAAATATTGATGTCATCAATGAGGTCTTTCCAATCCGGGTTGGCCTTTTCTATCAATTCATCTTTCCATGACCGGCGCCATTTCTTCAAGCGTTTTTCGCGGGCAATTGCGTCTTCGATCTGATCAAAGATTTCAAAATAAACCAGACGGTGAATGTCATATTTTTTGCTGTGACCCGAAAAAATTCCTTTACGGTGTTCCCATATTCTTTTGGCTAGGTTGCTTGTTACACCAATATAAATTGCGCCCTTAGGGCGGCTGGCAAGTATATAGACGTAATAATTGCGTTGGGTCATTTTTCGGGTCGGGATCCCGGCTTTGCATTGCATTTGGGCGGGATGACTATCTCTTTTTAAACCGTTTGGCGCTTGCATGAGAGCCGCGTTTGGGTTTGCGCGGGGCTTTTTTCTCCGGGTGGCCTTTGGGTATATCGATCAAATGGCCGACCTGATCACGCAGAATACGGGGCCGGACTTCTTCGACCTGAGCGCGCTCTAGATTGCCAAGCTGGAACGGCCCGTATGAGACGCGGATCAGGCGGTTCACCTTAAGGTCCAAGGTCTCCAGCGCTCGGCGGACTTCGCGGTTTTTGCCTTCCCGAATGGTAACAATAATCCAGGCATTATCCCGTTGCTGACGTTCAAGCTCAGCTTCTATCGGGCCGGTTTTGATGCCGTCTATGGTTATGCCTTTCTTGAGCGTATCGAGCCTTTCCTGTGTGATCTTGCCATAGGCGCGGGCGCGGTAACGCCGGATCCAGCCGGTGGATGGGAGTTCAAGCGCGCGGGCGAGTTCGCCGTCATTGGTCAGAAGCAAAAGACCTTCGGAGTTCATATCCAGACGGCCGACCGAGATCACTCGAGGCAGGGCTTTGGGTAAATTTTCAAAGACGGTAGGTCGGCCTTCCGGATCACGATGTGACGTCAACATGCCGGTGGGTTTGTGATATTTCCAAAGACGCGGAGGTTCCTTGGCGGCAATCGGTTTACCGTCAAACAGGATTTTATCTTTGCCGGTCACTTTAAAGGCCGGGGTTTTTAAAACTGTGCCATTGACGCTGATGCGACCCGCCTCAATCAGGCGCTCGGCCTCGCGGCGTGAGGCCACCCCGGCGCGGGCTAAAACCTTGGCTATTCTCTCACCATCCTGTTTTTGCATAGCAGACCTAACTTGACCTTATCGCCTTAGCCCTCGAAAGAGAGTTATGCGCGATGAAGAATATATGCGCGAAGCGCTTAACGAGGCCAGAGCCTCAGCACGCCGGGGCGAAGTGCCCGTCGGGGCCGTGCTTGTCAACTCTGCGGGTGAAATCATTGGCCGGGCGGGCAATGCGCCGATCGGCATTGATGATCCAACCGCTCACGCGGAAATCTTGACTATTCGTGACGGGGCCTACCGGCTAGGCAATTATCGTCTGACTGGAACAACGCTTTACGTCACGCTTGAGCCCTGCACCATGTGCGCCGGGGCGATTTCAAATGCCCGTATTGCGCGGGTGGTTTACGGGGCGTCCGATATTAAAGGCGGCGCGGTCGACAATGGGGTGCGGTTTTTTGAGCAAGACACATGTCATCACCGCCCTGAAGTCACCGGCGGTGTATTGGCCGAAGAAGCGTCAATGCTGCTCAAGGAGTTTTTCAAGGCGCGCCGAAAATGAAGTTTAACCTGCGCAGTATTGCGGCGGCCCCAATTGTCCACGGACAAAACGGCGCCGGGCAGGGGGATATCTTTGGGTATGGCTTAGCGCTTGTCGGAGCGGCCTTGTTTTCGCTCAAAGCGATTTTCGTTAAAATGGCCTATCAATCGGATAGCATGGCCGAGACGGTCGATGCTTTGACCATGCTGGCCTTGCGAATGATGTTTTCGCTGCCGTTCTATATTGTGATTTCTATTTGGGCCGTCCGGAAATGGCGCCGTGATCGCGGGACTCAATATCCGCCATTGCGTAGCGTGGTTTATGCCGCTTTGCTGGGCGCATTAGGCTATTATGTTTGTGCCTTTTTGGATTTCGCAGGCCTGCAATTTATCACAGCCCAATTGGAGCGTTTGATCCTTTTTACCTATCCGGCCTTTGTCCTGATTTTGGGGGCTTTGTTTTTTGGCGGTCAGATCACCCGAACCGGAATAATGTCCATTTTGATTTCCTATGCCGGGATCGCCGTTATTTTTTCTGGCGGTGCGATGACGGCCAGTGACAATTTATGGCTTGGCGTCTTTATGATTTTGGGCGCGGCCTTTTTCTTTGCTCTCTTTCAATTGCTGGCTAAGCCGCTGGTCAATCAAATTGGCGGGTTGATGTTTACCTGTATTGCCATGTCCAGCGCGGCTATCACGACGCTCGTGCATTTTGGCTTATCCGAAACCGGTCAAGCCGGCATTTCTGCGGCGCTGGACCTGCCGCGAGATATATATGTCATCGGTTTTATGATTGCGATTGTCTCGACGATCCTGCCATCCTTTATGATCAATATTGCTCTGGGTCGGATCGGGGCTCAGTCGGTGGCGATTATGGGCATGATCAATCCGATCGTTACGATTGCTTTCGCGATCTGGCTGTTAGGCGAGCCGTTTAGTGGCATAGACGGCATTGGAACTGCGTTGACGATTTTCGGGATAGGGCTTTATACTTGGTTTGATAGTCGGGCTCAAAGCCAGCCCAACAAAGTTGCGGCGCGGTAAAGATAGATCAGGCCGACCACTGTCACGAGATATTTGGTATAGCTCCGGAAATTTATATCGGACATGCGTTGTAATATGCGCGTGCCTGTAAATGTCCCGATCAGGATACAGGGAATAACTGCAAAGAATAGCCAGAGCGGCGGCAAGGTTGTCATACCCGCAGCCAGCATTAACGGGATGCCATAAAAAACAATTTTGACCATATGCGAGCCAAACATGATGACAGCTTTGGTCGAGACGATTTCTTTGCGGGTAAGGGCGGTCTTAACAAAGAAAATGTCCAAGGCGGGGCCCGCCACACCTGCAACGAGATTAAGCGTCATAATCGACGCGCCGCAAAGGATAGCGTCGCGCGGTTTTTCGGCATCGCCTTGCAGCCAGCCTTTAGGCAACCAAAGCAAAAATGGTAACAGTCCGAGAACCAGGAATAATACACCTTTTTGCGGCACATAGGCGGCCAGGGCGAGAAGGGCGATGGCAGGAACGGCACCGATCAAAATATTGCGAATAATGTCCCATCTGATGTCGGGTCGTAAAAGGTAGGAGCGATAGGAATTGCTGATACCTTGAACAAAACCATGAACAACCATAGCCTCGGCCACGCCCAACAGGCTGGCGATCACCCCCATGAAAATCATGCCGCCCGCCATGCCGAATATCCCTGAAATACACGCCGTGATCAGGGCTGCGATCAAAATGACAAGGTGAGCGGGCATATTTGTCCTGTGTTAGGCCCGATCTAGTACAGCCCGGCTGCAATATCCACAGTGATTTTATGGTAAATAAAAGGTTAACAGTTGTGGGGTGGGGGCAAGTATGTATCCTGAAAGAAGTGATTCGGTGGGGGTTGCCGGCGTGGAGGCTGCAGGCGGCCCGTCCCCTAAACCATAATGCGGGAGGCCATAATGGGCTTATTTGATAAAAAACCCAAACCAGAAACTTCTTCGGTTGCGTCAGTCGGTGAGACCGTGCGTATGGACGAAAAGATTGATGCGACGATTGCACCGCCGGTAATGCCAGAAGTAAATGAGCTGTCGCAGGCCCGTCGCGCCTTGGACGATTTTTCAAGTGATTTGCAAGAAAGCGCCGCGCGTCAGGAAAGCGCCATAAAACGCATTTCATTACTGACAAGTACCGTCTCCAAGCTCGAATTAGAGATGAAGGCTTATCGCCGCGTTCAGGCCGAAAATAAAACTCTGAACCGTTCAATCCTCGATCTTGAAGCCAAGCTCAATCAAAAGAGCACATGGGCGTCAGAACTCGACAGTAAACTGGCTGAATTGGATCGACGGTATTCAGAAACCCGCGAGCAATTAGAAGCCGCGCAAGCGGAGCTGGCCGCGAGCCGAGATCAGGAAGTGATGTTGAATAATCGCCGGGGCGAGCTCGAGCGTGATCTTCGTGATCTGCGGGCTAAGTTTCAATCCGCCGAAGGCCAGATCGGGCAGTCTGAAGGCACGATTGACCGATTACAGGAACGCCTGGATGGTAAAACATCTGAGCTGGCCAATCGCGAGCGCCAGTTAATCGAGCTGCAAAATACTCTGGAAGAAACTAAAGAGCGTTTCGATGTGAAGTCCAAACAGGGTGATGCGGCACTTGTTGAACTCAAAAATGTCCGAACGGAATACAATGATCTCAAAGGCAAGCATGTTGAAATGACCGGCCAGTTTGAGACATTGCGTTACGATCAACAATCGCAAAAAAGTGTGTTTGAAGATACGATTAAGCGGCGGGATCAGGAAAATATGGCGCTTAAGACCCGGATCGACCAACTTGAAACGCAAATCCGCATTAAGGAAAATATGGCGACCCATCTGGATCAGGAATTCATTAGCCTGCGTAATGCATTGGTCAATGAGCGTGACCGGGCGGATGTGTTGGAGCAGCGACTCCGAAACAAGACCGAAGAGATGGACCGGACAGCAACGGCGCTTAGCAAATCCAAGATCGAGTTTGAGGATTTGAACTCTAAATTTGAAGCCACTCTCAATGATTATGAAACCCTGCGCAAGATGAACCAGCTTCAGCGCGAGAAGTTAGAGCGCTATGCGTCAATCCAGAGCATTGCTTCGGATAGTCCTGTGGTACTGGGGTCAGACCTGCATAATTACGATGCGCCGCCTGCGCCGAGCGAAAGCGAAAAGGTAACAATGCTGCGCGGCGCAAAACAGGGACGTCCAAAGAAATCGTCTTAACGACACACAAAAAAGCCGCCTCAGAGCGGCTTTTTTAATGTCCGAATTTAAATTACTTAGATTATGGATTGTCCTGTGCCTTCCCAGTCTTTGAGGAAAGCGGCAAGCCCTTTATCCGTCAAAGGATGGGTCGCCAGCTGACGAATAACTTTGGGTGGAGCGGTCATTACATCTGCACCGATAAGGGCGCAGTCTTTGACGTGATTTACACTGCGGATTGAGGCCGCCAGGATTTCCGTTTCAAATCCATAATTATCATAAATTGTGCGGATGTCTTCGATTAGCTCCAACCCGTCGAGCGAGATATCGTCCAGGCGGCCAATAAAGGGGGAAATAAAGCTCGCCCCGCATTTTGCCGCGAGAAGGGCCTGGTTGGCCGAAAAGCAAAGGGTGACATTGGTAGATGCGCCTTCTTTTGATAGATTTGAACAAGCCTTGAGCCCGTCCATGGTTAAAGGCAATTTGATGCAGACATTTTCAGCAATTTTGCGAAGTTCACGGCCTTCTGCGAGCATTTTGTCAGCTTCGGTTGCCGTGACTTCTGCACTGACCGGGCCATCAACAATTTTGCAGATTTCGGCTATGACTTCTTTAAAGTCGCGCCCGGATTTGGCGATTATGGACGGGTTGGTGGTAACGCCGTCAACTAGGCCAATATCGTTTAATTCTGCGATTTGATCTAAATCAGCGCTATCAACAAAAAATTTCATGTGGGACACTCCGCTACTGACGATTCTTTTTGTTTGCGGTAGCATAGTTTATGGCGCCAAGAAATGCGCAAATATTATTTCCGGTCAATCTTTCGACCCCATTTGATTATGCTGTCCCGTCCGGCATGAAATTATCGGTGGGCGATTATGTATTTGCGCCGATTGGACAGCAAATGAAGCTTGGCGTCGTTTGGAGTTTAAATCCCCCTGCAACGGATAAAGAATTGCGAGAGATCGCGCAGGTTAAGGCCACCCGGCCATTAAGCGCGAACATGATCAAGTTCATAAGCTGGGTGGCTCGGTATAATTGCGCGCCGCTGGGTATGGTCCTGCGCATGGTTGTCCGCTCATATAAGGCGCTAGACCCATCTGCTGTTGTCACGCAATATCGACCGACTAGCGAAATTCCCTCCAAGCTGACCCCGTCTCGTCAAAAAATTATAGAACATGGCGGACCTTTTCCGGCGCGTGCCGCTGATATCGCGAAACGGGCCGGTGTTAGTCCCGGTGTGGTCAAAGGAATGGCAGATGTTGGCGGCTTGATCGCCGAACAATTACCCGTAGACCCACCCTTTGATCAGGCCGATCCGGATCTAGATGGATTAGAGTTAAGCGAAGACCAAAGACTTGCCGGGCAGGCATTATCTGAACAAGTTGAACAGAGGGCGTTTAACGTCACCTTGCTGGATGGAGTCACGGGGTCTGGCAAGACCGAAGTGTATTTTGAAGCCGTAGCGCAGGCTCTGCGTCAAGGTCAGCAAGTCCTTGTTTTAGTTCCTGAAATTGCATTAACGCAGGCTGGTCTTGCACGATTTAAGGCCCGGTTTGGCGCTGAGCCAGCGCCCTGGCATTCGGGCCTTGGTGAGGCGGCTAAACGCAGGACATGGCGTGAAGTGACACAAGGGCGCGCGCAGCTTGTTGTTGGTGCGCGATCGGCCCTGTTTTTACCCTTTTCGAAGCTCGGATTGATTGTGGTCGATGAAGAACATGACACCTCCTACAAGCAGGATGAAGGCGTCATTTACAGTGCACGGGACATGTCAGTTGTCCGCGCCATGATTGAACAATGTTCGGTGGTTTTGGCGTCCGCGACCCCCTCACTTGAAAGTCTGACAAATGCTCGCTCTGGCCGATACCTCCATCTTGAGCTACCAGAGCGACCCGGTGCGATTACATTGCCGGAAATCGATCTAGTAGACCTTAAGGAAAATGCGCCAGAGCGCGGTGATTTTCTGTCTCAACCTTTGATCGACGCGGTTGAGGAAGTGGTTTCCAAAGGCGAGCAGGCATTGCTCTATCTTAATCGCCGGGGATATGCGCCGCTCATTATCTGCCGAAATTGCGGGGAGCGTCTTAAAAGTCCAGACACGGATAGCTGGCTCGTCGAACACCGGGCGAGTGGCCGGGCTATGTGTCATCAAACCGGGTTTTCTATGCGCATGCCCAAAACATGCCCTGAATGTAAAGCCGAAGACAGTCTGACCTCTGTTGGACCGGGTGTTGAGCGCGTCGCCGAAGAGGCGTTGCGTCATTTTCCAAACGCCCGAATTGAAATCATGTCGTCAGATACATCGGGGAAGCCGGAGGAGATTAAAGCGCGATTAGATAGAATGGCCAAAGGTGAAATTGATATCCTGGTCGGCACACAAATGGTCGTCAAAGGTCACAACTTCCCATTACTGACCTTTGTCGGAGTGGTCGATGGAGACCTAAGCCTTGTCGGGGGGGATTTGAGAGCTGGTGAGCGTACCTATCAAACACTGGTTCAAGTGGCGGGCCGGGCGGGCCGGGCGGATAAGCCGGGCAATGCTCTCATCCAGACACACCAGCCGGAACATGAGGCTTTGGCGGCGCTGGCTGAAGGCGATCGAGAGCGATTTGTGAGCGTAGAATTAGCCATGCGCAATATGCTTGAATTGCCACCTTATGGCCGATTGGCAGCGGTCATCTTTTCAGGGCCTAATGAAAAACATACCGAAGATTTCGCGACGAAATTTGTAACGCTCGCCCCAAGGGCGGATGACATCGAGATCATGGGACCAAGTGAACCGCCAATCGGGCGGCTGCGCGGGCGTTTTAGACGCCGAATTTTGGTTCAATCAGGCCCTAAAGTCGATCTTTCGACTTATATGGCAAATTGGCGCGGGAAAGTCAGAATCCCTAGTAAGATCAAACTGCAAATCGATATCGACCCGCAAAGTTTTTTCTAAATTCAATTGAAATGAGCAATAACTCATAAAACTCGTGACAAAATTGTCACACAATTACAAAAAATCAATCTATGTCGTCAAGATCGCTCTTTTTAATTTGGAAGATTGCCATTCATTAATATACAGGACGGCATCGCGGGTCGCTTGGGAGTATTCCATCGATCTATAAATGAAACCAAAAAAGGGATAAATTCGTGAAATTACTACGTAAAAACCTTCTTTTAGGAACTCTGCTGTCAGGCGCCATGATGGCGACAGCTGTTCCATCTTTCGCGCAGGACGCCGAGAATGATGATGAAATCATTGTAACCGGTTCGCGTTTGAGTCAGGCCAATGTTGTCTCCTCAAGCCCTGTTGTTACAATCGATGAAGATTTGTTCGACGTTCGGGGTACAACCGATACTGTTGACCTGGTCAACACTTTGCCATCTGTCTACGCGGCGCAAACAACGGCTTTCGCCAACGGCGCGACAGGTACATCTACTTTGAACCTGCGTGGTCTGGGTTCAGTCCGGACACTGGTTCTGGTCGACGGTAAGCGTCTTCCACCGGGTGGTCCTCTTGGCGGCTTCGCAGCTGACCTTAACCTGATTGCACCGCAATTGGTTGAAAAGGTTGAAATCGTTACCGGTGGTGCATCCGCTGTTTACGGTTCAGACGCGATTGCTGGTGTTGCCAACTTTATTACCCGTAAAGATTTCGAAGGCGTTGAGCTTGACCTGCAATATGGTTTCAACCAATCCAACAATTCCAGCCAATTCTGGCGTGATGCCCTGAATGCGCGTGGTATCGACCCTGTAACCGGCAGTGTTGCTGATAACGATACATATCAGCTGAGCGCTATCGTTGGTACAGGCCTGGGTGACCGTGGTAATGTAACCGGTTATTTTAACTATTCTAAAAATGACGGTATCCAGCAGGGTAATCGTGACTTCGCACAATGTGCGACATTCCCAACTGGTGAAGAAACTCTGATCTGTCTGGGTTCAAACCAGGGTCCATTCCCGACAACATTCGTGTTGAGCGGTGTTGCTGATGCAAATGGTGATCTGGTTCAACTGGTAGATGCTTCCGGAACTCCACTTGTCAATGCCGACGGCACGCCTCAAGTAAGTGGTGCGTTCTCACTGCAGCAAAATGACTCTTTGGCATCTGGCTTCACAAACGCCTATAACTTTAACCCATTCAACCCGATCCGTCGTTCAGTTGAACGTTTTAACGCTGGTTTCAGCGGCTATTATGACATCACTGATGATATTCAGGGCTATATGGATTTTGGTTTCACATCTTCCAGCTCACCTCAAATCATTGCACCTTCTGCGGCCTTTGGTTCGACCATTAACCGCGTCAACTGTGACAACCCACTTTTGACAGCTGAAGCGCGTGCGCTGATCTGTGGTAACCCTGATATCGCCGGACCATTCCCGCGTGATGTTGACGGAGACGGTTACGCTCAAACCAATGTACGTCGTCGTTTCGTTGAAGGCGGTGGCCGTACGGATGACCGCTCTCGGACAAACTTCCGTGTTGTCGGTGGTTTCCGTGGTGAATTGGGTGACAACTTTGAGTGGGATCTGTTTGGTCAGTTCTCTGAGACGACATTGCGTCGTGTTCAGTTCAACCAGGTGACTCTGCAAAACCTTCAAAACGCTTTGGACATCGTGACTGACCCAGCAACTGGTAACCCGGTTTGTCGATCAGTCCTGAACGGAACGGACACATCTTGTGTACCATTTACTTCGGCTTACCAAAACGGTGTCGCATCGTCTGAAGATCTGCGGTCATATGTTGATACACCGACATTGACTTCGGGTGATTCACAACAATTGGTCTTTGGTGGTACGATTAGTGGCGACCTGACTGAATATGGTTTCAAGGCCCCTTGGGCTGACGAAGGCATGAGCGCTCTGGTCGGTTTCGAGTATCGTGAAGATACTTTGTTCCAGCAAGCTGACGGTATTGCGTCTTCTGGTAACCTCGTGGGTTCCGGTGGTGCAACGACGCCAGCTAATGGTGAAACTGAGCTCCTCGAATTCTTTGCTGAAGCGCAGATTCCTGTGATCTCTGGTCGGGCTGGTATTGAGCAGTTTAACCTTAATGGTGCGTTCCGCTACTCAGATTACTCATCATTTGATAATCTGACAGGCCGAACCGGTGGTAATTTCAGTA
The DNA here is from genome assembly GCA_020629135.1 of Hellea sp. Lineage (GTDB taxonomy): Bacteria > Pseudomonadota > Alphaproteobacteria > Caulobacterales > Maricaulaceae > JACOMS01. Next base: position 4,160 of record JAHDDX010000066.1, on the reverse strand, counting down.
CTGAATCTTACGCGATTGGTGCCTCATGGGTGCCAACCGATGATCTGCGTATTCGTGGTCAGTTCCAGCGTGCCATCCGTGCACCAAACGTACTTGAACTGTTTAATCCACAAAACTCTGGTTTGACAGGGTTGAGTGACCCATGTTCTGGTTCGACTCCGACTGCGAGCGCAGCGGCTTGTGCCAATACCGGTCTGGCATCTAACCTGTACGGGTTGGTTCCACCAGATTCAGGTCAATTGAATACGTTGACTGGTGGTAACCCGGCATTGACGCCAGAAATTTCAGACACATACACATTTGGTGTGGTTTACCAGCCAAGCCAGATTGATGGTCTGATCTTGTCATTCGACTATTTCGATATCACTCTGGAAGATGCAATCGGAACCATCCCAACGTCTACAACACTGAACCAGTGTCTGGCGACAGGCGATGCGGCGTTCTGTAATCTGATCCAGCGTGGACCAGACGGATCGCTGACATTCTTCCCACGTGAGCAGGCCTTTATTCAGGCGACATCTGTAAACGTAGCGGAGTTTGCGACCAGTGGTCTCGATTTCCAGGCCATGTATAGCCATGATATTGGAAAATACGGTGATTTGTCGTTTAACTACAACTCGACCTATCTGCTGTCACAAGACCAGATCAACCTGCCAGGTACGCCTAAATATGATTGTACGGGTTACTTTGCTTCGAGTTGTGGCAATCCAAACCACGAATATCGTCATAACTTCCAGGTTGGGTGGAACTCACCTTGGAAAGTTCGGGCAAATGTTGTTTGGCGTTACTTCTCTGGTCTGGATCAAGTCGGTACCGTTGATAACGGCATTGGCGGCACCGGTGATATCACGTCACTTGTTGACACGGGTTCACGGGCGATCGACGAGAAAATCGAAGCTATCAGCTATTTTGATCTGGCTGCCTTCTATGATCTCAACGACAAGATCTCCCTTCGCGCTGGTGTGAACAATGTTCTGGACAATGATCCACCAATCGTGACGACATTTGGCGTCAGCGGTGTGAACGTTGAAGCGAACACAGTTGCCGGTGTTTACGACGCAGGTGGACGTTTCATCTTCGTTGGTGCGAACATCGCATTCGACTAGAGCGAATAAAAATTAGAAAAATTGAGGCGGCCTCGGGGCCGCCTTTTTTTGTTTCCGGTATTAAATGATGGGTTGCGTCTATGCCGGGACAGCGTCAAAGGGCAGGGTCAAACGACTCTGCGTTCCTGAAAAGGGAACAGTGCCGTGCCATATATATGACGGAAATAATACTAGTCGCCCGTTTTGAGGTTGAACGAATTTTTCGGCGTCCAGCGTCAGACCCGGAATGCCGGGTTCTCCAAATTTGATCCAGCCTTCATTATTTGCGGTACCCAATCCAACAATTTCGGGGACTTCAACATAGTAGCACGAACTTATCCAACCCTTGGGATGGACATGGTTTACGTGATGTCCGTTTGGTTTGAGCCTGATTGACCAAGATCCGTTAATCCGAAATCGACCCGTATTGCGTTGGGTTAATGGGTGGTCCGGACGTTGCCCGATCTCATTCATATACTCATTTATGGGCCTTTCCAGCATTTTGAAATAGGCCTGAATAATTGGGTGCGCCAGGACCGAAAGTTCAACATCGGTTTGTGTGCCGCCGCGCAAGGACTGGTTTAGTGGCGCGTCCTTGAATTTGTGAAGTTGGTCCAGGGTATCGCTGAGCGCCATATTGAAATCTGCGATGGAAGAAAATCCATCAGGTGGTTCGAGATCATAAGTTTTTACGAACCGTTCATAGTCATATAAGACATCATAGTCTTGGTTTTGAAGCCTCTTCAAAGTTGCGGAAAGAGCGAACAGATATTGATTGTTCGGCGCTTGCGCAAAACATCTTTCAAGAAGCGCTTCGCAATCTTTAAAGCGTTCAAAAACCATAAGAATTTCAATATATTGCGTCAGGTATTGGAAGCTTTGGGGGTTGGTGTTCAAGGCCTCTTCTATGCTTAATAACGCCGTGTCAAAGTCACGCTTTTTTACCTGAAAGCGCGTAAGCTCAAAAAGTAATTCAGGTTTTCGGCCATGCTCGCTCATAGCCTTTTCTAGGAGGTGTTCGACCTGGGCATCATCTCCTTGGCGCTGGAGTAGGCGAATAGCCTGTTGGATCAGGTTGATATGAGTGTCTGGAGTATTAATCAGGTCAGAGATTTGAGATTCTACACCATCCCAGTTACCGCGCATGGATTCTGCATTGGCCGTAATTCCAAAAATATCTGCGGCTAAAGGTGAGGTGATTGAAACCTGCGCGGCGGCTTGATGCATTTCCTTCAGTTTACCCAGATGGAAATAAATTTTGGTTTTTAGGTGGGCAGAAATTTCCGGATGGTTTTTGCTGTGAATGGATTCCAGAGTATTCAAAGCCTCGTCAAAACGGGTCAGGTCAATCAGAGTCTGGGTTTTGGCATACAATTCAAACTCGGACAGTAAACGCTGTTTCGAAACCTGCTCCAATTCATCATATGCCTTTTGCGCTTGCCCGGATTGAATATATAAATCGATTAGATTTGGGCGGGTTGTCCCATATTTTGGATCCAGTTTTAACGCTTTTTGATAGGCCTCCTCAGCGTCAGGCCAGTCACCCATGGCTTTTAAAATATTGCCAAATGTATTGGATGTTTCTGCGGTGACCGGTCCGATCTTCATTGCTATAGACATTCTGTCGTGGGCAAGCACGGTCTGATTGAGTCGGAGGGCAATTAATGCGCCCAGCCGCAAAGCATCATAATGCTTTGGAGCAAGGTTTAAGGCCCGCGCAATCACAGTTTCTGCGGCCACGAAATTTCCTTGCGAAAATTTTTGATAAGCATCGTGTATGGCGTGATTTATGTTCATATTCTGAATCTGTGAGATTCCTGTTTTCGGTGGTTGATGCAAGCCTTCTGACTGCGATAGAGCAGGTTCGTAAAAACATCAATCCGGACCGCCTTTTTTTGTTTCTATAAGGTGCCATTTGGTCGCACTTATATGAGGGTTGAGTGCCTGATAGAGGCGTGCTAAACCGCGCGCGAGTTTGAGGGGGCCTCCCGAATTGAAGGCTCTCTTTTTACATGTTTTGGCGGATGAATTTTATCATCTTAAGGAACGCCCTCACAGATACGGACCCAGATTTGTGTCAGATCAAGACGTCATAACCGGTCAAGCACCCGGTCGCTACGCTCAGGCCCTTTTTGAGCTTGCCGATAGCGCTAAGTCCTTGAAAACAGTAGAAAAAGACATGGCTTCATTGAAGTCCATGTTCGCCAAAAACGCCGATCTTCGCGATATGGCCGGCAATCCGGTCTTCCCGATTGACGAGAAAGTCGCGGCGATGACGGCTGTCGCCAAAAAGGCCAAACTTGGCAAGCTGGTGACCCAATTTGTCGGCACTGTGACACAGAATCAGCGCGCCGCAGAATTGCCGGCCATGGCTAGTGCTTTCGAAGCCCTGATGGCAGCCAAGCGCGGATCCGAGATCGCGCAGATCGTCAGCGCCAAAAAGCTGACCGCCGCGCAACTGACCAAAATTAAAAGTGAGCTTAAGAAAACGCTCGGCCGCACGGTCAGCGTTGAGACCTCTGTCGATCCATCCCTCTTGGGCGGTTTTATCGTCAAAGTCGGATCGCGTCTTTATGACAGCTCGCTCAAAACCAAACTTGAAGATTTAAAATTGGCCCTGAAAGAGGCCTAACCGGAAAGGTACTGTTATGGATATTCGTGCTGCGGAAATCTCCACAATCCTGAAGAAACAGATCAAGGATTTTGGAACCAATGCAAAAGTCTCTGACGTTGGACAGGTTCTGTCCGTCGGGGATGGTATTGCCCGCGTTTATGGCCTGGACAATGTCCGCGCCGGTGAGATGGTTGAATTCCCAGGTGGCATTAAGGGCATGGCCCTGAACCTGGAAACTGACAATGTCGGTGTGGTTATCTTTGGTGATGACCGCGGAATTCGTGAAGGCGACACAGTTAAGCGCCTTGGCGAAATCGTCGACGTACCCGTTGGTAAAGGTCTGCTGGGCCGGGTTGTGAACCCGCTGGGTGAGCCGATTGACGGCAAAGGCCCGATCAAAGCGACTGAGCGTCGTCGTGTGGACGTCAAAGCGCCGGGCATTATCCCGCGTAAGTCTGTGC
>JAHDDX010000065.1 GCA_020629135.1 Hellea sp. | reverse complement strand
TGCGCCAAGGCGACTTTATGGGCCATGTCCTGCACCGCTGCAAAGAGGATGTGGCCTTGTTCCGTCAAAGTAAGCCCTCGCGCATGGCGATGAAATAGGGGCGTGTCGAGGCTTTCTTCCAAAGCCGTGATCTGCCGGCTGGCTGCTGATTGCGATATTTCGAGCTTTTCAGCGGCCGCAGTCAGGGAACCCGTTTCCGCTGCCGCGTGAAAAGTTTTCAGTTTATCCCAGTCGAGCGTGTCCCGCATTTAAGCCGCTGATGATTGAATGTCAGAGGCGTGGCCATGTTCGGCAAGCCAGCGCTCGGCTTCCAGAGCGCCCATGCAGCCTAGTCCCGCCGCCGTGACGGCCTGACGATAGGTTTCGTCTGACACGTCTCCGGTTGCGAATATGCCGGGCACGCTTGTCGCTGTGCTGTCCGCTGCCGTTTCGATATATCCACCTGAGTTCATTTTCACATGGCCATTAAAGACCTCGGTGGCGGGTTTGTGGCCGATGGCAATAAATATTCCATGGGCGTCCCGTTCAAAGACTTCGCCGGTTTTGACATTGCGGAGTTTCGCGCCTGTGACACCAAGCGGGTCTTCTGTACCAACAACTTCTTCAAGGGTTGTGTCCCAAAGGATTTCGACTTTCTCATTTTCAAACAGTCGTTTTTGCAGAATTTTTTCAGATCGCAATTCGTCGCGCCGGTGGACCAGGGTGACACGCGAGGCGAATTTGGTCAGAAACAAAGCTTCTTCAACCGCAGTATTGCCGCCGCCTATGACCATGACTTCTTTGTTGCGATAGAAAAATCCGTCGCAGGTCGCGCAGGCGGAAACACCAAAGCCTTTAAACTTTTCCTCTGATGGTAAACCCAGCCATTTGGCTTGGGCGCCTGTGGCGATAACAACTGCGTCGGCCGTATAAAGCTTGCCGGAATCGCCGGTCATTTTGAAAGGCCGATTGGAGAAGTCGACGTCAATTATAACGTCCTCATAAAAGCTCGTCCCGAATTTTAGCGCGTGTTCCTTGAACTTATCCATAAGTTCCGGGCCCATAATCTCAGGAAATCCGGGGTAATTTTCAACTTCGGTCGTAATGGTCAATTGACCCCCCGGCTGCAAGCCGGCGACCATGCCGGGTTCGAGCATAGCGCGCGCCGCGTATACGGCGGCTGTATATCCGGCGGGACCTGATCCGATAATCAGAACCTTATGGTGAATTGTGTCGGTCATGTGGGCCTCGTATTTTTATCGCACAGACATAAGAAGGGATGAGGGGATTCGCAAGCTAAGCTTTATGGGAATTATATCGGAGCCAGACTGTTTCAGCAACGCGGGCGGTTTCCAGTAGCGGGTCATAGTCGCGCCCCGTGAGAATTGTATCATATTGCGTGACCAGACACCGAGTTTCGAGGGTCTTGTAAAGGTGCTCAAATTTTCCGGGATTGCCCTCCATCGGCAGTCGAAAAACGGGTTTGCCTGTCGCGCAAGCTTCGGTCATCATATTGGTGCTATCTTCTGAGACCAAAATTGTGTCCGCCCCCCCTAAAAATGCAAAATATGGGTTTGCGCCTTCACCATTATATAGCCAGACATTGTCATGTTTTGCCGCCAGGTTTTTGTAATCATTTATAGCAAATTCGGGCGTCCGCCTGGAAGTCGTGACTAATAAAGAGCGCTCGCTGGCAATAACGTTATTGGCGGCTCTTAAATGCCGTTGGTGAATGTCTTTCGTTAGTTTGTGTGTTTTCGAATCGCCGCCGATCAACATGGCTATTCGGGGCATAGGCAAAGCCGCCAACTGGTCTGAAAACCTGAAAACCTCTTCGATTATTTTGTTTTTTGTGACTCGGTTAGGTGATCCGATCATCGAAACAATATTGGGCTCATCTAACTGGTCGTGTTCTGGTGCGATTACCAGGTCGAAGTTTGATGGATCAAGGCGCGGATCTTGAACATAGACGGTAAATATGTCCGCGCCACATTGTTGCTTAAGGGCAATCAGCGGTGCAATGGCCTGGCGGCCACAGCCAATCGCAATTTGCGGAAAGGGCGCTTTCAACCCGAACTTCTCGGGAGAGGTTTTGAGCTTAGATTGAAGTTGAGCCGGAAAAATCTTGAATGAGCGGTCTGAGTCCACCACTTTGACTTCTGTCTGAAGCGATCCCAAACGCTGGCAGGCTTCTGCCAGTCCTAGTGCCTGGTTTTCTATCCCTCGTCGTCCGTCGGAAATGACCCAGCACTGTGTGACATTTGAGGTCATGCAAGTTTGACTACTTGAATTCGACCGCTAAGATTTCATAACCCTTTGAGCCGCCCGGAGCGATAACTTCAAATACATCACCGACTTCTTTTGAAATCATGGCGCGCGCTATTGGGGAAGTAATTGATATCTTACCGTCTTTAACACTGGCTTCGTCCTCGCCCACGATCTGATAAGTGCTTTCTTCATCCGTATCTTCGTTGACGATTGTAATCGTGGCCCCGAATTTCACGGTTTCGCCATCCAGTTTTGTAACGTCGATGACCTGGGCTAGGGTTAGCTTGCTTTCAAGTTCTTGAATGCGCCCTTCGATGAAGCCCTGCTTTTCCTTGGCGGCGTGATACTCAGCATTTTCTGACAAGTCGCCATGCTCGCGCGCGACCGCAATGGCCTGAATGATTTCAGGGCGCTCTACAGATTTTAGGTGTTTCAGTTCGGCTTCAAGGGCGGCGTGCCCTTCAACCGTCATAGGAACTTTCTGCATTTTTAGATATCCTTTTTGGCTGCTTTTTACGGCAGACTGACTAAGCGCGGGCAAACTAAGGATAAATCGTTGAAAATCAAGCCCTGCGGCTTGCAAAAATTTAAGGGCGGAGAGAGTGCCATCTCACCGCCCATATCTAAAGGCATCCAGCGAAAGGAGACGACAAAATGCAAATTAGATGGGTTTTATTCGCCCGATGTAGCGCAAGAGTCAAGTTTTGGAGTTTAAATCCCAATAATTTAACCCGAATGCCATAAATCGTGGGAAAAAACCCACATAAAATGACAGGTCGATGCTTTTTTGCTTTCAAAGTGAAGGAAAATGAAGTAACGGCACGCTGAATTGAATTATTAGTGGGAAAAATCCCGAGGTAAAAATGACTCAAATAGCACAATTTGTTGAGCGCGCCGAGCAATACGCGATAAAAAGCGGACAAAGCCTGTCAACTATATCCCGAAAGCTATTAAACGACGGCAAAGGTTTGTCGCGCTTAAAAGAAGGTGGGCAATGTACATTAAAGACACTTGATCGGGCCGAAAGTGTTCTTGCCGAACTTGAAGCGGCGCTCAATGCGCCCTTGGTCAGGGAAATGTCTCATTTAGATCGACTGGAAGCGGAAAGCATTCACATCATGCGAGAGGTCGCGGCCCAATGTGAAAATCCAGTTATGTTGTATTCCGTCGGCAAAGACAGTTCTGTCATGCTTCATCTGGCACAAAAGGCCTTCTATCCTTCGCCGCCGCCTTTCCCATTAATGCATGTAGATACCACTTGGAAATTTGGCGACATGATTGCTTTTCGGGATCGACGCGCCAAAGAGGTCGGGATGGAACTTATTGTTCATATTAACGAGGAAGGTGTCGCGCAGGGCGTCGGACCGTTTACCCATGGCTCTGCTGTTCATACGGACATTATGAAAACACAGGGATTGAAGCAGGCGCTAGATAAATATAAATTTGACGCTGCCTTTGGCGGGGCCCGTCGTGATGAAGAGAAATCCCGAGCCAAGGAACGGATTTTCTCTTTCCGAACCGAACAGCATAGATGGGATGCTAAGAACCAGAGACCGGAACTTTGGAACATCTATAATACCCGCGTTCAAAAAGGCGAAAGCATGCGGGTCTTCCCGATGTCCAATTGGACGGAGCTTGACATTTGGCAGTATATTTACCGCGAGAACATTGAAATTCCAGATCTGTATCTTGCGAAAAAACGGCCTGTCGTCGAACGCGATGGCGTTCTGATCATGGTCGATGATGACCGTTTACCACTGGAGCCAGGCGAAGTTCCAATGGAAAAAATGGTGCGTTTTAGAACGCTGGGATGTTATCCATTGACCGGGGCGGTTGAAAGCGAAGCGGACACTTTACCGGATGTCATTCAAGAGATGTTGCTGACGACGACTTCAGAACGACAGGGACGCGTCATCGATTCTGATGCGGGCGCTTCGATGGAGCAGAAGAAAGAAGAGGGGTATTTCTAATGTCCCACCAAGATGCACTTATTTCAGAAGACATTATTGCCTATCTGGAGGCGCAAGAGAATAAGAGCTTTTTGCGCTTCATTACCTGTGGATCGGTTGATGACGGAAAATCCACTCTGATTGGCCGTCTGCTTTACGACAGTAAATTGATCTATGAGGATCAACTGGCCAGTATTGAAAAGGACAGTAAAAAATCCGGAACACAGGGCGACAAAATTGATTTGGCGCTTCTGGTTGATGGGTTGGCTGCAGAACGCGAGCAAGGCATTACGATTGATGTCGCCTATCGATTTTTCTCAACAGATAAAAGAAAGTTCATTGTCGCGGATACGCCGGGGCATGAACAATATACCCGGAATATGGCGACGGGCGCGTCGACTGCTGACGTGGCTGTGCTCTTAATTGATGCCCGTTACGGCGTGCAAATTCAGACGCGACGTCATGCATTTATCGTTTCATCGCTAGGAATTAAAAATGTAGTTGTCGCGATCAATAAAATGGACCTCGTTGATTTCGATCAATCGGTATATAATGACATCGAAGTTGAATTCAGAGCCTTCGCCAAAGAGCTGGGTTTCGCGGATATTACATGTATTCCAATGTCTGCGCTTGATGGCGATAATGTTACGTCAAAGTCAAACAAGGCCGAGTGGTATCGGGGGCCTTTTCTCCTGCAATATTTGGAAGATGTTGACGTTGAGGAACGCTCATTGGATTTACCTTTCCGGCTGCCGGTACAATGGGTCAATCGACCAAATTTGGATTTCCGCGGTTTCTCAGGAACTGTTGCATCTGGAATGATATCGGTTGGCGATGAGATTATTGTCATCCCGTCAGGAAAACGGTCCAAAGTCAAATCCATTGTAACCTTTGATGGTGATCTAGAGCGGGCCCGTGAAGACATGGCCATAACGCTTACGCTTGAGGACGAAATTGATATTTCTCGCGGCGATATTATTTGTCGCAAAGATAACCCTGCTGAACAGGCGGATCAGTTTCAGGCGCGAATTTTGTGGATGACAGACAAGGAATTATTTCCAGGACGGCAATATCTCATGAAATCCGTCAATAAGACTGTCCCTGTAAGTGTGACCAATATTAAACACCGTATTGATGTGAATGACCTATCAGAGACCGCGGTCAAAACCCTCGGTCTGAATGAGATCGGCGTTTGTACGCTTTCATTGGGCGGGCCTATTGCATTTGATGCTTATGATCAAAACCGGAATACGGGCAGTTTTATCGTTATAGATAAACACAGCAATGAGACAGTTGGCGTCGGCATGATCGACTTTGCTTTACGCCGCGCGAAAAATGTTGTGTGGCAGGATTTGGATGTCAGCAAAACAGTTCGGGCTGAGCAAAAAAATCAATCGCCGGTTATCTTATGGTTTACCGGGCTTTCGGGCTCAGGAAAATCAACTATTGCCAATCTCGTCGAAAAGAAACTGCTCGATTTGGGGCGTCATACCTATACTTTGGATGGCGATAATATTCGCCATGGCCTTAACAACGATCTCGGTTTCACCAAGGCGGACAGAATTGAAAATATTCGCCGGATTTCTGAGACGGCCAAGTTAATGGTAGATGCGGGTTTGATCACCTTGACCTCTTTCATCTCGCCCTATCGGGCTGAGCGCCAAATGGCGCGCGAAATGGTGGAGGATGGCGAGTTTGTCGAAATCTTTGTCAATACGCCATTGGAGGTTTGCGAGGCCCGTGATGTTAAAGGTCTTTATGCAAAAGCCAGGGCGGGGACGATTAAGAATTTCACGGGAATAGATTCTGAATATCAAACGCCCGTCAATTCAGAGATCGAAATCAATACGGTTGACATGTCGGCGGAAAAGGCGGCTGAGGTCGTTGTGCAATATCTTGAGAAAAACGGGTATCTGAAAGGACCTGGCGAATAATGCGGGTATTTGACGTTTTTAACGGTGATGCTGACGGAATAATTTCTTTGGTGCAATTACGGCGGGCTGACCCTCGTCCCGGTGCAGAACTTATTACAGGGCGTAAGCGAGATATCGCTTTATTGGAGCGCGTAAATGTAAAATCTGGTGATAATGTAACGGTCCTGGATGTTTCCATGCGAACCAATGCTGATGCTTTGCGTAGAATATTAAATGATGGCGCAAATGTGTTTTATGTTGATCACCATAATCCTGGCGATATTCCGGCCCATGAAAATCTTCAGGCCATTATTGATACGTCACCCGAAACCTGCACGGCGGTATTAGTCGATGCGTGCCTCAAGGGCCAATATCGAGCCTGGGCGATAACAGCAGCATTTGGAGATAATTTCCCAAAAATCGCGCAGCAAATGAGCGAAGGCTACGATCTGCCACTGGATCAATTAGAACGCTTGGGGATTCTGATTAATTATAATGGTTACGGGGCTTCAGTTTCCGATTTGCATTTTGACCCGGCCGATTTGTTTCGCCATCTGGCGCCGTTTGATACACCCATGCAGTTCTTAGAGCAAAAACCCGAAATATTTTCAAAGTTATCTGAGGGATATGACGCGGATATGGCGCATGCCAAAAATGCGAAAGTTGTCGAAGAAACTGATCGTGGACTGGTATTGGAGTTGTCAGATTGCGCGGCGTCCCGTCGGGTATCTGGCGTATATGGTAACAAACTAGCGCAAGATAATCCTAGTCGTGCCCACGCAATTCTGACCCGTAGTCAAGGCAGCTATGTCGTCAGTGTGCGGGCGCCTTTATCTGCTCGGTCTGGCGCAGATGAGCTTTGTCTTAAATTCCCAACGGGTGGGGGTCGTGCGGCGGCAGCGGGAATTAACGCGCTGCCATTCGATCAGTTGGAAGAATTTATCGACGCGTTTAATTTGCAGTTTTGTGGATAAATTGACCTTTTAATCTGGTCTATCTGTAATTCGTATATGCTTGGGATGGTCGGAAACCCGATCAAGCCAGGTGAGAATATTCGGATATTTTGAAAGATCAAATCCGCCTTCACCCGCCACATGGGTATAGGCATAGAGCGCAATGTCCGCCACCGTTGGGCCCGGGCCCACAAACCAGAGATGATCGGCGAGGTGGGTTTCCATAACATCCAGCGCCGCATATCCGCGAGGTGTCAGTTTTTCAAGTTCTGCCGAGCGGGAGTCGATAGCGTAAATGCGAATGAACCGGGCGACAGCGATGGCCGGCTCGTGCTTATATTGTTCAAAGAACATCCATTGCAGGGCCTTGGCCTGATCAAAGGCGCTGGTCGGCCAATATGGCGTGCCCTCAGCCAGGAAAAAAATAATCGCATTGCTTTCCGCCAGACAACGTCCGTCGGATAATTCGAGTAGCGGTATCTGTCCGGCGGGGTTCTTAGCCTTGAAGTCATCTGAATGGGTTTCGCCCTTGTGAATGTCGAGATCGATATGCTCGTAAGCAAGCCCCAGATAGGACATCAGCAATCTGACTTTATAAGAATTGCCCGAAGGCAGGTAGTCATAAAGCTTCATTGCAAAACCTATCGTCCATATTTGCGTAAGAATGCGGCCAGATCGTCATATAACCCGTCTTTGTTGGAATGTTCGGCGTAAGCGCTCGCTTGCCCTAACCATTCCCCGGTCGACGGCCTGACTTCCGACAAGGCCTCATTAAAGTGCCGCCCGGACAGGGGTTGGATCGAATCCGATGTTTCACTGTCTTCAATGGCGTAATCCAGCGCCGTATCCACCAAGCCGACCAAATCTGCTCCAGAAAATCCCGACGTACGGCCTAATAAGGGCGTGATGTCCAGATTAGGGTCAACCGGGCGATCTTTTAGCTGTTGTTGAATAATAAATTTGCGCGCGATTTTATCAGGCGGTGGGACGAAAATAGTTCGGTCAAATCTTCCGGGTCGGCGGAAGGCAGAATCCAGGGACCATGGAACATTAGTCGCGCCTAAAATTAGGACGCCCTCATTGTCGCTTTCAAATCCGTCCATTTCTGTCAGTAAGGCTGAGACCGACGTATTGATTTTATGACTATCTCCAAAATGGCGCTTTTGAGCAAGTGCCTCGACTTCATCAAAAAATAAAACAACCGGCTTGTCATTGCGCGCTTGTGCGAAAATGTGAACGATGTTTTTTTCCGCATTGCCAATAAATTGATCCAGAACGTCGGCAGCTTTGATATTCATGAACTGAGCGTCGCATTCATGGGCCAGGGCTCGGGCTAACATGGTTTTGCCACACCCTGGCGGGCCATACATTAATACGCCGCCTCCCGCGCGTTTCTTAAATCTGGCAAATAATTCCTTTTTGAGAAACGGATTAATGATCCGTCGTCTCATTTGGGTTTTGACTTTTTCTAACCCGCCGACATCGTCAAATCCAATGGTCGGGCCGGATGGAGATACGGATTTATTGGCATCAATGGTTTCAGCTGCTTTTGCAGCATTGAAATCGACAACATTGGCTGGCAGCGTTCGCGGGTTGGTCGCGTCCCAAATCTGGGAGAGTTTATCATTACCGGCATCTCGCAACAATGTCGCGATCCGGTTTCGCAACTCGATATCGTCATAGCTTTCCGGGTCAATACCTGCCAAACCTTTGGCGATCATGTCGCTATCAGGCGCAGACTCCAGCAAAGAAACAAGCCCGAGTAAGACACCCGATTGACCTGGGGATGCCTTAACCACAGTATTCATTTGCATGATTGAGGAAAAATGATCTGAGCTCATAACATAATCCTAGTAGTCTGGGGATAAGCCGACATCAATGTCTCTTTTGGATCGGGCCATCCCGATTTTTTGAAATCCAAATAGCAAATATAGTCCCCAGATTAAGTTCGTTATGACACTAAGGCCGGCCACAAATTCATGTAGGGGCTCGCTCAAATAGGCAATTGGAATGAAAATCAATCCCTGAATGGCAAAGGCCAGGACGATAAAGAAAAGGTTAAATGGAATTCGAAACAGCCAAAACAACCGGGTCGTCAGTGTCGCGTTTAAAACAATATAAATCTGTGCCGCCCAAACGAGGGGAATAAATCCAACCGTTGCCGCAAAAATCACTTCACTGAAAGCGGGGGCGATACTGGGATCGATTTGACGACCTTGCCGGGCATATCGAATGGCGGAAGGTAATTTTCCTGTGAAGACGCTTAGGACGGATAAGGCATATAAATCATCCGGGTTTTCCGGATCATCAATGAGCGATTTTCTCAGCAATTTAATGGTAGAGAATATGTGTCCGGATTCGCTTCGGTTTTCAGCTTCGATACCGTCGAGCCAGCTCTCCGAGAAATATCCGCTTTCGCGCGCTTGTTTGATCAGTAGGCGAGTTTGGCGTTTTGATCCAAAATAATGAGAATATAAAAGCTCGGCCTGTTGCAATGAGATAGGCTGATCGGCGAGCAAAAGTCTTAGATTTTCAATGCATTTTCGGCCGGGTGCTTTTTCGCCGATTAAACCGAGCACCGTTAAATGGGTCAGATTGGTGTCTTCGCATTCCGGATGTCGTTCCAGGCGCCATTCACAAAGTGCCCGTGCGCGCAATAAATCTTCTTGTTTTAAGCGGACATCAATAAGTGTCCCGAAAGCATCAAAATGACTGTCGTCCTTTTCCAGTATTTCTCGGCATAGGTCTTTGGCGCGGTTCAGATTGCCCGCTCGCATCATGGCATCCGCGGTTGCGGCTTTGCTGTCGAGGTCTGACACGCAACCTAATCAAATATGCCGAGCTCACCCGGGTCTTGGAGCGGGTCATTGCCATAATTGTTTGGGCCGACAGTTCCGCGAAAGCAGAACCAGATAATTTCACCGATAGACACAAAAAATCCGACTAATGGTAACGCGCTCCCTACGCCGAAAACGAGAACGAGCCAGCCAGTTTGGTTCAAATCATGAAAACGGCGCACTGACAATGCAAGATTGGGAATGATGATTGCCAAGAAGAAGGCTACGATCAGTAAAATAAAAATTGATGACATCGGCGAAGCATCGGATTCAAAGATGCCTTCAATATTGCCGCCATTCATCAGCCCCCCGAGAATTGCGAGTCCTAAAATGACGAGCCAAATAAAAAACTGCACCCACCAATATTCGCTGCGAGTTGATCGGCCCTCAAAATCAAAATAGCGCCGAAAAAACATTTTTATTGCGTCCGGAAAACTGACCATCTTATCCCCCAATTATTTGCATTCATTACCCACCCCCATAAAGGGAGGCAAAATTTCAACTACCATTAGCTTCACACTCGGTAAAGGGCGCATCCGGTGGCAAATAAATAATGACTAAGGCTAGTAACGGTCATTTTCGGCTTAATCAAAAACGCCTATTTCATTTGTCTCGTGAAGTGGATGAGGACCATATTTATTGGGTCCGTCTTGACTGTCGAGACAGTAAAAAACCAACATTGTGATCGATAGACCGATAACGGCCAGCAAAGAGATTATAAGCAAAACCCCTGAGGCAGCCGATTCTGTAGCACCTACTGCTGTAGCTAAGAATATCATCACAACGATAAGTATCCAAAAACAGACTAACCACCATCCGCTACGCCCGGTGTCATGCAGGCGACGGGTCGCCGCCGCCAAGGAGGGGATTATCGTAAACAGACTTGCCAGCCCTCCAAAAATACCCATTCCGGCCAATAAAGGGATCACTCCAGAACCTGCGAGAATACCGTCGATAAATCCGCCAACGGCACCAAGAACAACGGTAAACAGATAAAACCACCAAAACTCAGATCGGCTGGCTCGCCCGGAAAAAACAAAATATTTTCGAAGACAGGTTTTAACGGCAGTCGTAAAATTCATGATTTTCCTTTGAGACTATATTTAGGTTCCACCCCCATAAAGAGAGGTCCAGTTTTCGATATCATCAGTTTCAATCTTGGTAAAGAGAACATCCGGCGCTGAAACCTCAAGCCCGCGGGGCAAAGCATCAATAAGGCCAGCGATGGACGCCTTGTCGCCAAAATTCCAGGTCCGATTTTCCTGAGGAATATTCAACGCATCGAGGATTTTGTCGGCTGCGTCCGGAATTATGGGCTGCGCAATAATGCCAAATAGAGCCGCCAGATTAAGCCCGGTGCGCACCCCAATGGCGGCTTGCTCCACATCCGTTTTATAATGGGTCCAGGGGGCAGCCTGGGTCAAATATTCATTACCGGCCGCCCAGATGGCGCGTGTCTCGGCCATGGCTTTGCGAAACTCTCGGGTTTCATAATAGCGGATCAGGTCTGGTATGCGGGTCTGCAGTTCGCTGATGATCCAGGCCTCCGCTTCGCCGGCTTCGCCCGTTTCCGGTACTTTCCCGTCAAACTTACTTGCCGTGTATTTGGTGATCCGGTTGACGAAATTGCCAAGCACATTCGCCAGATCAGAATTGACCGAAGATTGAAATTCTTCCCAGGTAAAGGCGGCGTCAGCGCTTTCGGGTGCATTGGCCATCAAGTGCCAGCGCCAGCAATCAGACGGGGCGATATCAATTGCCTGATCCATGAATACGCCGCGTTTCTGGCTGGTTGAGAATTTCCCGCCATACCAGGTGACCCAATTAAACGCCTTGAGCTGATCCACCAGTTTCCAGGGTTCTCCAGATCCGATCAAAGTGGTCGGGAAGGATAGGGTGTGAAAGGCGACATTGTCTTTGCCCATAAATTGAACATAGGTAACATCATCGGCGCCTTTATCTGTGCGCCACCAGTTTTCCCAGTCGCCACCGGTTTCGGCCGCCCAGTCCTGGGTCGCGGCGATATATTCAATGGGCGCATCAAACCAGACATAAAACACTTTGTCGTCAAAGCCCGCGCGTGGTTGACCGCTCGCATCGGTGACCGGAATGCCCCATTTCAGGTCCCGTGTGATTGAACGGTCACGTAAGCCTTCATCCAGCCATTTTAGAGCAATAGATGACGCCAGAACTGGCCAGCCCTTGGTCGCATTAACCCAGTCCCGTAATCGATTTGAAAGCTCGGACTGCTTTAAATACAGGTGGTTTGTATCCCGGATCTCAACATCCTTGGAGCCGGACACAGCGGAATAGGGATCGATCAGATCAACTGGATCCAATAGTTTCCCGCAATTATCGCATTGATCACCGCGCGCTTTTTCAAAATCGCAATTGGGGCAGGTGCCTTCGACATAGCGGTCCGGGAGGTAACGTCCGTCAGCGTTGGAATAGACCTGTTGCGATGTTCGCTCTTCGATCAGGCCCTTTTCCTCCAGCACATTGGCGAAATGCTGGGTCAGGGCATGATTGCTCGGCGCGCTGGAACGGCCAAAATAATCGTAGGATAGTTTGAAATTCGCGCCGGCGTCTTTCTGCGCTTGATGCATGGCTTCGCAATAGGCGGCAACGTCCATCCCGGCATCCTGAGCCGCGAGTTCGGCCGGCGTGCCGTGTTCATCAGTGGCGCAGATATAAAGTACCTCATGGCCCATCAGGCGCATAGCCCGGGCATAGACATCCGCCGGCAGCATGGAGCCGGCCAGATTCCCCATATGTTTTACGCCGTTAATATAGGGCAGGGCAGAGGTGATAAGTATGCGGGCCATAGGACCTTCCAATAGTTTGGCGCGTTTCTACTCGCTCTGCGTTGGGGCGCAAGATAAATTTGGCTGGATTTAAGTCTTAACAAAGCGTAAATTGCCAATGTCCAAGACAATAAAAGGGGAGGACAATTATGCCAAAAATATTTGGAACGAGCCTGTTGGGTATTCTGGCCGCGACGGTGGTATTTTATCTGTTGGGCTTTCTGATCTATGGAATTCTGTTTCAGGATTACTGGTTAGCTGCGGTCGGCATGACCGAAGCTGAGGCTATGGCGATCGGAGAATCTAAAGGCGTTATGATGTGGATCTGGGGCATTGTAATCAGCTTTATGCAGGTCCTGGGCCTGGCTTATGTGTTGCACCAATCCAGCGCTTCGCTATTGGCTACATGTGCTAAAATCTGCGCGACGATTGCGATTTTGATTGCCTTACCGCTTATGGCCTATGGCTGGCTATATGAAGGCAGCTCAACCAATGGCCTGATGCTTGATTTTGGTCACATCCTGGTCGGTTACGCCTTAGTGGGCGTCGTGTTGAGCTTTTTCCGTGGAAAAGACGCCGTCGACGCATAATCGGGCAAAGGTCGGATAAAAAATATTCGGCATTTTGATGGATTTTAGACTTGTCAAAGCGCGCGCTGTTTTGTAAGTGCGCGCTCTGTTCTTACCAGTGCCCCTATAGCTCAGCTGGTAGAGCACCTGATTTGTAATCAGGGGGTCCGCGGTTCGAGTCCGTGTGGGGGCACCATTTTTCACTTATATTTCAATATTTTAGCAGATTTCGACGCAGAATGCAAATCGAGCACTTTGTGCGTAAGTGCATATTAAGTGCAGAATGGAAAAACCGTGAGATTATGAAGTTATTTGATAGCCTACCCACCTCAAAAACTAAGAGGTGAAATTATGAGTGAATATGACTTTCCGAAAACAGGGTTTGTAAGACTTTCCCAGATATTGGCTCCAAACGGTCCAATACCCGTTTCTAAGTCAACATGGTGGCAAGGTGTCAAAGACGGACGGTTCCCGCCGTCTTATAAACTGGGTCCCAGAACGACGGTTTGGAAGGTAGAAGACATTCGAGCAATGTTTGAACTTACAGAATAAAAAGAGCCGCTTTGGTTTTTACCAAAGCGGTATGATTAGCCCAAAACGCAAGGGTGAAATTTGCCAATCGAATATTGGGGGGAAACCTTCAGGGGGGAACCGATTTTCTATTTGCAAATGAGGGGCGGAACGGCCCTTAGAAGGAGCTCTTCGCGCAGGTCTGAGCCTCTGAGAAATTTGGCGGCATGCCTGACAAATCGAAGTGGTGAAGGCCGTGAGCACACCACCGATGGAGCCCATAACGACAGCCAGTCCGAGTAGTATGCGTTAAGCGAGGGTTATATGGCGACATTGGCCATCATAGCTGGATAGCAATCGCTAGATTGTGGTGTAAAATTTGGGAGAGCGACACAAGTTGCTGCCGTTTGCAACACCACGTTCCTGCAATTGAGAGAGCCTACAATCTTTGGTTGGTCAATGAAGTGAGGAACCAGATTCCAATTGTTCCGTGTTCTTTTTATTGGGTGTCAAAGGCCGGAAATAGTTTCCAGACGAAATTTGTAAGCACGGACGACAAAACAGCTGGATCATCCGGAGCTTCGGGCTCTTCCAAGTTAAAAAAATCGGGAAAAACTTTGGTGTCGTAGCCAACATTATAGATCGCCAGCCCAAGTCCATGGTTGTATCCCGATGTGAATTTATCCTCAGATTCAATGTCACTCAATTGTTCCGCCACCGCAGCACGCTCAAACATTTCCTCGACCAATCTGGAACCATTCATATTCGACAGTCGCTCTACAACTCCCGCCATTACCTTTAATGCCTGCGGTTCAGACAATTTCACTGGCAAGACGTGGTGAACGGGAAATGAAATGAATGCAATCGTGAATCCTTGAACATACTCATCTCTCCAAAACCCGGGAGGAATACCATTAAAATGCTGATACCCTGAATAGATTGGCGAAACGGCGGAATACAACAGATCGATCGACCGGTTTATTTTGTTGAAAAACATAACTACGCCTTGTGTCTCGTTAAATTAGTTTGAGAATATCATTGGCGATAATTTCCAACTTGATTTTATCGCCTATCTCATAATGTTCTTGAAAATGCCCTCTCAGCTTTGCGCCTCCATAGACGCGCGGTTGGGTGGTTTGATTTGTTTTCTTGTTGCGCTCTATCCGAATAGGAAGCGACCCCTCACCATATTTTAGTCTGATCGTGCCTTGCGTATTGCCCATCGGAAAAAAGGATTTGGTCTCAACCGGCAAATTGAAAAAACCATTTAAGTAATAAGTTTTCCCCAACGTAAATGATGTGGTTAGCAGTGCTCTTTCGACCTTCGGCCAATACATGTGTTTATAGGCTTCGTCCGGGACAATTCCGTGTCGCTTAAATTTCTCTTCGAGTCGATCATTAAGCCAATTGAATGCTTCCTCTGTCAATTGAATACTGGGTGCCTGTTTGAAAGATTGCCTAGGGTCCAAATTGCCGTTCCCTTTTGCTGCGTTCCGCTGCGTTGGTAGAAACGAATTTTCCTTCAGAGTATCCATTAGGACTGAAAGAGGTACTCCGTTGCCAATTGTCCCCGACACGAATTTTGCATCATGCACGCGGATATATTTGTCCCAAATGCCTCGCCAATTATCAATTGAGTCCGCTATTTCTTGCTGCGTTGCCACATCTCTTTCGTCAACATGTTGCATTGCGATGGCGCTGCCAAAGATGTAAATGTCATTGGATTTTTCCTTTTTTACCAACCTACCCATAAACATTATGTCGCCATCTTTCGGTTGGCGTGGACGCCTTGAGCTAGGATAACCCAGCGACCAATAAGCCCCTGATCGTTCGATTTCTTCGATCACCTCGTAATCCAGTTCAACGCGATTATCCGACTTTCCCAGAAGCTTAATGAAAGCCTGGTTGAATGGTCGGCGGGATCTGTTGGATCCGTTAGAGAAAATTTCACCGACGCCCGCGATATCAGGGTCAGTTGGGTCTATGCCTTTTGCTTTGCGGCCGTAGTCTTTAAGCTTTGGTTTTTTGCGGCCGGTGTTTTTCCCGCCCGTAACTTTGGCGTCTTCGACCTGGTTCATCCAGTCTTCAAGTTTATCAGAGGTAAGGTTATGTTTTTCGCTCGCCCAGAGACCGTCAAAGTAAGAGTTACATTCTGCAACGGTCTCCGGATCCTCAAAAACGCAACCAAATTCGTGATTGGATTTCAGTCCCGCCTGGGTGAGGTTGGCGGACGTGATAATCGCGCGATCTCCGCCATAAATGTAAAGTTTTGAATGGAGTCCTTTTATACCTTGAACGACGGCGCCTCTATTCAAAAGAAAACGCAACGCGCTTAGGTCGCTCACGCCATCATAACAATTGTCCAAGTTAAACCGAGTGATGACTTCTATGTTCTCGGGCTTCGTTGCCTTTAGTAACTCCCGGATGGTGGGTTCCTTGATGAATGGGCTGACAATTCGTAGGCGCTTTTTCTTCTTCAAATTAAATTCATGAATTTCTGACTTCCAATTTCCGTGAATTATTCGCAATGCCTATCCCCTT
>JAHDDX010000064.1 GCA_020629135.1 Hellea sp. | reverse complement strand
GCTGTGATTGATCGAGATCCATATAGATATACATGGAATCAGTCTGAAACAGCCCGACTTCAAATATCGACCCCACGGTGTAAATCTTTGTAATCGGCTGCGGGCCTGTCACGGTCGATCGACTGCGCGAGGTCATGATACGAACCCGGTCGCCAGCATTCAGCCCTAACGACGCTGCGAGCTGCGCGCCCATAGAGATTTCATGGGCTGGGCCTTTGCCCTGACCAAACCCCGCCAAAGAGCCAAATTGAATATTATCAGCGATCAATTCAAATTCATTTATGTTTTTGGGGCTTATCCCTATGACTTTTCCCACGGTGAGTTGATTGTTGGCCTGCACACCGGCCAAATTCTCTGAAAACTCGAAGGCTTTCTCGACGCCTGGCAAACCTACGAGCCGACGTTCCAGTTCAGCTATACGATCCGGGCTGGGATCGGGCGAAGACAATCCCACATACATATGACCTTCAGATCCGATTGTCAGCTCTATCAACTTTTCCCGAAAGCCATTCATAATGCTCATGATAATGATCATCGCCGAAATGGCTAACATGATACAAATGAATGAAATCACAGCAATGATCGCCACACCACCTTCGGATTTTTTAGCGCCCAGATAGCGCCGGGCTATCTGTCGTTCTATCGTACCAAAAGGAGCGTTTTGTGATATTCCGTTTTGAGCCATATTCGGAAACTATGCCTTAAATTGTTCCGTAACAAAATTAATAGCTTCGTCGATTGACAGGTTTTCACGCTCCCCTGTTGACCGTGTTTTGACCTCAACACCGCCCTCTTTGAGACCGCGTGGTCCAACGATGATCTGATAGGGCAGCCCGATCAAATCCATACGTGAGAACTTTACGCCGCCCCGGTCCGACCGGTCATCATAGAGCGGGTCTATTCCCGCGAGGGCCAGCGCGTGATAAATGTTTTCACAAGCTGTATCTGTGTCTTCATCTCCGACTTTAAGATTGATGATGCCAGCGCCAAACGGCGCGACAGCTTTGGGCCATATAATGCCGTTTTCATCGTGACTGGCTTCGATAATGCCACCCACAAGGCGAGACACCCCGATACCATAAGAGCCCATTTTGATAAATATCTCCTGCCCATCCGGCCCCATCACTTTGGCTTTCATAGGTTGTGAGTATTTTTCACCAAAATAGAAAATATGCCCGACTTCAATACCGCGGGCCGTCAGACGTTTGTCGTCAGGAATTTGCTCAAATTCTTCCGGATTATGCATTTCGTCTGTCGCTGCATAAAGCGCCGTCCGCTGATCCACCAACGCTTGAAGATCGCTTTCAAAATCCACAGCGCCTGGCGCGGCCATATTGACCAGATCAGCATGACAGAACACTTCACTTTCGCCGGTCTCAGCCAGAATAATAAATTCGTGGCTGAGGTCACCGCCGATCGGCCCTGTATCTGCGCGCATTGGGACGGCCTTCAGCCCCATACGATTAAACGTATTCAGATAAGCGATAAACATCTTATTATAAGATGCGCGCGCATCTTCTTCGGTCAAATCAAATGAGTAAGCGTCCTTCATCAGGAATTCACGCCCGCGCATCACACCAAACCGTGGCCGGCGTTCGTCCCGGAATTTCCACTGAATATGATAAAGGATTTTCGGGAGCTCTTTATAGGATCGAGTAAAGGTCCGGAATATGTCCGTAATCATGTCCTCATTGGTCGGACCATAGAGCATTTCCCGTTCGTGACGATCAACGATACGCAGCATTTCCGGCCCGTAAGCATCATAACGCCCGGTTTCTTTCCAAAGGTCTGCCGATTGGATGGTCGGCATAAGCATTTCGATGGCACCGGCGCGGTTTTGTTCTTCTCGGACTATTTGTTCGATTTTCTTGAGCACCTTATGACCAAGTGGCAGCCAGCTATATATTCCGGCACTGTTTTGCTTCATCATACCCGCACGCAGCATATATTGATGCGAGGCAATCGTGGCATCCGCTGGGGTCTCTTTAGACAGAGGTAAAAAATAGCGCGATAGACGCATAATCAAACCTTTCGTGTTTAGCGGGGTCTAGCGGGTTCGTCTGCAAACGACAAGCAAAGCTCGGCCTTGAAATCCATATTTTCGATTAAAATGCTGTCACGCGGACTTATTCGCGCGTGCCATAGGGATTACCAGTCCAATCAACCCACCCCATCAGAATCACGGCGCAAACTATGGCCCAGAATATGGTCGCCAGAATGGTAGTCAGGATCAGCTTTCGTTTCATCTCGGGTTTTACTGGCGCGCCGGGTTCCGACCCTTTGACAATATTACCTTCTTCCGCTTGTCCGCGCACGCCGAGCGGCAAGGTCGCGAATAAGGTCACCCACCAGATCAAAATATAAACAACAATGGCCGAAACAATCGACATTAGTGATCCTCTTTAGGCGTTTCCATCAATTCAATTAGTACACCGCCCATATCCGCCGGATGCAGGAATACCACCATAGTGCCGTGGGCCCCGAGGCGCGGTTCATTTAATACACGCACCCCGCGTTCGGCCATGGTCAGGCTCGCCTGATTGATATCCTCAACTTCAAAACAAATATGATGCTGTCCGCCGCGCGGGTTTTTCTCGAGAAATTTGGTAATTGGCGAATTTTCACCATAGGGTTCGATCAATTCGACCTGCCCGCTTGGCAAATTGACAAAGGCAAAAGTCACACCCTGCGCCGGGAGCGCCTTGGGCTCGGTAATGTCATCAACTTCAAATTTGTCTCGGTACATGGTGATAGCAGCTTGAATATCAGGCACGGCGACACCTACATGATTTAAAGGACCCAGCATTAGTCTATCCTGTGCGCTATCACATCTACAACGGTTCGTTTTCGTGTGTTACGATTTACATATCTCTTTACTGCGGACGCAATGCGTTCTTCAATTGTATCTTCATCACGACGCGCATTTTTTGACATAGAGGCAAAAGTCTCTTCGGCAAGGTCCGCAACTTCGTCCAGCATATCATCCAATAGCTCACCGTTTTCCCCTTCTGGGAAGCCGACAATTCGTGGATCAGGACCGGAAATCAAACGACCTTTGCCAGACACAACGAGACTGATCGAAATGTGACCTGCAAACGACATGCGACGGCGCATACGCAAGCCGTTATCACTTGCCTTGACAATTTCAGGGCCATCAAGGTGCAAACGGCCGCTCGGTACAATATCGACCACGTCTGCCCCCTCTTCTGAAAGCTTGATCATCTCGCCATTGCTCGGTGCATGAGTGAATTCAACCCCTTCCGATTTTGCCAAAGCGGCATGTTCCATAAGATGGCGTCTCTCGCCGTGGACAGGAATTGAGATTTTGGGCTTAACCCATTGATACATTTGACTAAGCTCTTCACGATAGGGATGACCTGAAACGTGGATTGGGCGATCTTTTTCCGTGACAATTTCAACCCCATCGCCCGCAAAAAGGTTTTGTAGTTTAAATATTTGCTTGCCATTCCCAGGAATAATTTTGGACGAAAATATCACCACATCGCCTTTTTTGAACTTTGTATGACGCCGTTCGCCACTGGCGATTTTGGATAAGGCCGCACGAGGTTCACCCTGACTGCCTGTGCATAAATAAAGAACATTGCCGCGCGGGATTGCCTCGGCCTCTTCTTCGTCCACAATTGTTCCGATTCCGGAAAGCAGACCGACAGACTTTGCCGCGCCCATCATGCGGTGCATGGAACGGCCCACCAGGCATACGACCCGGTCATTGGCTTTGGCGGCCAGCATTATACTTTCCATCCGCGCGACATTGGAGGCAAAGGATGCGACAGCCACGCCTCGGCCTTCATATTCACCAATCAGCTTGTGCAGTTCTTTGCGCACATTCTCTTCCGATCCGGCGCGTCCCGGTGTCATGGCATTGGTCGAATCGCAAATCATAGCCAGAACACCTTCTTGGCGTAACGCCTGCAAGCGATCGACATCGATCCCCTCGCCGATTTGCGGTTCCTCGTCGATTTTCCAGTCCCCTGTATGGAATACCAGGCCAGCCGGTGTCCGGATGGCCAGACCATTGGGTTCAGGAATTGAATGAGTAATGGTCACATATTCCAGATCAAACGGACCCAGCTTGAAACGGCTTTTAAGTGGCATTTCATGTAGTTCGACCTCGTCCAAGAGGTCCGCCTCGACCAGCCGGTCTTTGACCAGATACATAGTAAATGGAGTAGCGTATACCGGACAGCGTAATCGCGGCCACAGTCGCGCTAACGCGCCCATGTGATCCTCATGGGCGTGCGTCAGAACTATGCCCAGAAGATTGTCGACATGTTCTTCAATGAATTCTGTATCCGGCATAACGATTTCGATACCGGGTGTGCGTAGATCTCCGAAGGAAACCCCGATATCTACAATGATCCACTTTCGGTTATGAGCCGGACCAAACCCGAACAGGTTCAAATTCATACCGATTTCACCGCTGCCGCCGAGCGGTAGGAAGACGAGTTCGTCTTGAGTATTTGCCATATTATTTTTCTTTTTTGTTCAGGCGCCAGATTTCTAACAAGCCGTTGATCGTCAGATTACCATTATAGACGTCAATTGTTTCAGATGCGCCTTCAAACAAAGACGCCACGCCACCGGTCCCAATCACGGTGAACTTACGACCATCTTCGGCTATGATGCGTTTTACTAAACCGTCGATCAACCCAATATAGCCCCAGAATATGCCAGACTGCATAGCAGTGACCGTGTCCTTGCCCACGATTTGTTCGGTTTTTTTGATAGCAATCCGGGGCAATTTGGCTGCAGCTTCATGCAATGCCTTGACCGACAGATTGATTCCCGGTGCGATAATACCGCCCTCAAAAACACCATCTGCGGACACGATATCAAAAGTCGTCGCCGTGCCGCTATCGATAATAATCAAAGGGCCTTCATAGGATTTATGTGCGCCTAGTGAAGTCACCAATCGGTCTGCGCCAACTTCTTTGGGATTGGTGATGTCTACTCCAATCCCGACATCGACGCCTTCATCTCCGATTATGATGGGATCGATATTTAAGTGCCGTCGGGCCAGATTTCGCATATTGAACAGAGATTGCGGCACTACGGTTGATATCACGCAATCGGTAATATCGGCAAAGCTTAGCGATTGCATGGACAAAAGCTGATAAAACCAGACGGCATATTCATCCGCAGTCCGCGTTGCATTGGTGGCAATCCGCCACTCAACAATCCAGTCTTTGCCATCATGAATGGCAAACAAGGTATTCGTATTCCCACTATCTATCGCAAGCAGCATTAGCCGACCTCGTAAAAAACATCGCCCGCATGGACTTCCCGTATGGTGCCATTCTCAAGCCGAACCCGCAACTCGCCATTTTGTCCAAGTTCGATTGCCTCTCCGGCAAAGGATTCTTTGGCCAGGTTAACCTTGACGCGCCCCGGTATTTGATAGGCCCTTTCCATCCAGGCCTCACGTAAAGGTGCGAAGCCTCTCTGCTCATAGATCAACTTCCACTTTGAAAACGCATTTGCGACAATCGCCAGGGCCGTTTCAGGCGTTGGAATTTCAGGCTCTTCTGATTTAAACACGTCTGAATTTATATGCTCAAAAATATGGGTTGCCGGATAGGGTGTATCCTTTGGGTGATGCTGCAAATTTACACCAATACCGATCATCACCCAATTCAGGCCGTGCTCGGACCCATTTTCAAGCAAAATACCGGCCGTTTTCGCCCCACCGATTAGGACATCATTGGGCCATTTTAATCGAACCAGTTCGCGCGGAATGAAATAATCGGCGAGCTCCGCAACGGCCAATGCTGCCGCAAAGCTCAATCTCGCTGTTTCTGCCCGATCAGCGCCCGCCGGATAAAGCCCTGTACAATATAGATTTCCGGGCTCAGACACCCATTCTCGACCCCGTCGCCCTCGTCCACCGGTCTGTCGGTCAGCCTGCACCCAAAGGGGGCCGAAATCCCCTTGAGCAATAAATTGTCGAACCGTCTGATTGGTAGAGACGACAGCGTCGTGATGGATAAAACGCAATGGACGCCCTAGAACAGGCTCGCGGCCGCCTGCGCGATCCACGACTGCGCCGGAATTGCTGTGAAAGGCAGGATCAAAACAAACAGCAAAATAACGCTCAGGCTGGAGATTGCGCGTAAACTTTGTGGTGCTTTGACAAACTCTATCTCAGCTTCATCAAACCACATTACTTTGACGATCCGCAAATAGTAGAAGGCGGCAATCACGCTCATAACCAAAGCAAAGATACCCAGCCAGATAAAGCCCTGTGTAAAGGCCGGCGCGAATGCAAACCATTTGCCGAAGAAACCCAAGAGCGGCGGAATGCCCATCAACGAGAACATAAATACGGAGAGGATTAATGCCAGCGCACGGTTATTATTGGACAAGCCGGCGAGATCCGAGACCTGCTCGACCATGCCGTCGCGAATACGCATTTGCAGGATACAGGCAAACACACCAATCACCGTAATAACGTAGATCGACATGTAAATCAGCATGCCACGAATACCAGCTTCACCGCCGGCCGCGAGCGGCACTAGCGCAAAACCCATATTGGCAATTGAAGAATACGCCATCAGACGCTTGATATTGGTTTGCTGCAAGGCACCTACGGCTCCCACAACCATGGACAGGACAGCCAGAACAACGATGACTTGCTGCCACTGATCTTCAATTCCGCCAAATGGCCCGATCAATAATCGTGCGATCAAAGCAATCGCTGCGAATTTCGGCGCACCTGCGAAAAAGGCCGTAACTGGCGTCGGCGCCCCTTCATAAACATCAGGCGTCCACATATGAAACGGCGCTGCTGAAATTTTGAACGCCAGACCGCAAAGAATAAAGACCATACCCGCAATAACACCGGAAGTCGCACCATTAGCCGCGATGGAATCGGCTATCGGTCCGAAGTTCATGCTTCCGGTAAAGCCGTACAACATGGAAATACCATATAGAAGCAGGCCCGATGAAATGGCTCCAAGAACAAAATATTTCAATCCGGCTTCAGACGCGCGCAGGCTATCCCGGTTAAAGGCAGCCATGACGTAAAGCGCCAGACTTTGCATCTCAACACCAATATAAAGCGCCAGAAGATTGTTGGACGAGACCATAATGCCCATGCCGAGAACAGCATACATCAACAGAATTGAAAACTCGAACATGTCGAGGTTCTCAGATTCCAGGTAGTTCTTTGACAGGAGCAGAGCCCCTGCACCAGCAACGCCCAGGAAGAATTTCACATAATGCGAGAAGCCATCCGCGATGATCGCACCTTTAAACGCGACACCGGTCTGAGATCCCATGACAAACCCCAAGACCGCATATAGCAACAAAAGGCCAATGGCGATATTGCGGATCAACGGCGCCCGGTTTTTGGTCTTGGATACACCAAACCCCAACAGCAATGACGCGGTAAACGCTAAAAGAATTTCAGGGGCTATGAGTTGGTAATTCATGACTTATCCCTGCCCTGTCGCCGCGTTGAAGTTTGAAATTAGATTATCAACGGAGGCCGCGGTAATATCGGTTACAAGTGATGGATAGACACCGAGCACGATCACAAACAATGCCAAAGGCGCCAATATTATAAATTCATTACGAGTGACATCTTCGATATCGGTCAGCTTGTCATTGGTGACTTCGCCAAAGACGACTTCGCGGTAGAGGAAAAGTGCATAGACCGCGGACAAGATCATACCGAGTGCCGCTCCGGCAGCGAGCCAAGGACTATATTGGTAAGCCCCGATCATGGTCCAGATTTCCCCGATAAACCCGCTTGTCCCTGGAAGACCAACATTGGCCATCGTGAACAACATCAGGAAGAAGGCGTAGATCGGCATGTTTTTGACCAGGCCGCCATAAAAGGCGATTTCGCGCGTATGCATGCGGTCATAAATTACACCGACACAGAAGAAGAGCGCGCCAGAGATCAGGCCGTGACTAAGCATTTGAAACAAAGCACCCTGAATACCCTGCACATTGACCACGAAAATACCCATGGTCACAAACCCCATATGGGCGACTGATGAATAAGCGATGAGCTTTTTCATATCGTGCTGACGATAGGCCACAAGCGACGTGTAGATAATCGCAATGACGCTCATCCAGAAGATGATCGGTGCCAATGAAACACTCGCATCGGGGAATAGCGGCAGAGAGAAACGCAGGAAGCCATAGCCGCCAAGCTTTAGAAGAATACCCGCCAGAATAACCGAACCGGCTGTCGGCGCTTCAACGTGCGCATCGGGCAACCAGGTATGGACCGGCCACATTGGCATCTTCACCGCAAATGAGGCGAAGAAAGCCAACCAGAGCCAAGTCTGTGCCCCGGCTGGAATGTCGAGATCACGAGATAGAACTTCAATATTCGTTGTCGCCGTGCCGAGGTTCGCGGCACCATATCCATATATCCAAAGCACAGCCGCCAGCATCAAAACTGAGCCCAAAAGAGTATAGATAAAGAACTTATATGATGCGTAGACCCGATTCTTGCCGCCCCAGACACCGATAATGATAAACATCGGGATCAGAACTGCCTCAAAGAACAGATAGAAAAGGACCAGATCCAAGGCACAGAAGACGCCGATCATCAGCGTTTCGAGGATCAGGAAGGCGACCATATATTCAAGCTTGCGCTTGGTGATCGACTTCATACTGCCCAAAATACAAAGCGGCGTGAGGAAGGCCGTCAGTAAAATAAATAAGACCGAAATGCCGTCGACACCCATGCGATATTCAATACCGCCACCCAGCCATTGCGTATCCTCAACAAATTGGAATTCGGCTGAAGACGCATCAAACTGAAGCACTAAGATAAAGGATAAAATGAAGACCGCAATCGACGTCAGCAACGCAACCATGGGCGCATTTTTCTCAATTTGCGCTTTGGCATTATCGCGCGACACCTTGGCGATGAACATCAGGAACAACGCCACGATCAGCGGGAAGAATGTGATAAAACTTAGGATAGGAACGTTCTCAAACATATTATCCTCCTACTGACCGAAAGACCAGTGCGAGGATCGCTGCGATCCCGAGCAACATGACAAAGGCATAGTGATATAAATATCCGCTCTGAAGTTTTGAAAGACGACGTGCACCAGCCATTGCCGCGGCTGCCACACCATTAGGGCCAAATCGGTCAATTATTCCAATATCGCCACGTTTCCAGAATGTGTCGCCAAGCCATTTAGTTGCGCGAACGATGGTCGCGTCATAAATTTCGTCGATATACCACTTATTGAGCAAAAACCGATAAACGAACCCGCCTTCAGCGGCCAAGCGCTTCTCGACCCCATTTTTATACATATAGGTAAACCAGGCGATGATGAAGCCCAGCACAGAGACGATAAACGGTGCCCACAACACCCAGCCAGGATAGCTGTGATGGCCGCCGCCATAATCCGCATCTGAAGCCGTTGTTTCAGCCGCGGCATAAAGATTACTCGGTGCCAATTCCGCATGTCCGCCAACCGGCAAAGCATGATGCCAGAAGTCATTCGCATTGTAAGCAAAGGCTTTGTAGAACACCAATCCCGCAAAGGCTGCGCCAATGGCTAACAGGATCAATGGGATCGTCATTACCAACGGAGATTCATGGGCGTGATCGAGCACTTCTTTCTTACCGCGATACTTACCGTGGAAGGTCATGAAGATGAGACGCCACGAATAGAATGAGGTCATCAGGGCCGCCACAATACCCGCCCAGAAAGCAAAGGCTCCTGCGGCACTGCCCGCATGGGCCGCATCATAAGCGCTTTCGATGATCAGGTCTTTGGAAGCAAATCCTGCAAAACCGATATTGCCAGTTCCCGGGATACCGACACCCGTAATGGCGAGGGTACCAATGATCATCACAATATAAGTAATCGGCACGGCTTTCCAGATGCCACCCATTTTGCGCATATCCTGTTCATGGTGCAGCGCATGAATTACCGAACCTGCACCCAGGAATAATAGCGCCTTAAAGAACGCGTGGGTAAACAGGTGGAACATGGCAGCATTATAGGCTCCGACGCCCGCAGCAAAGAACATATATCCAAGCTGTGAACAGGTCGAATAAGCGATTACCCGTTTAATGTCGTTTTGAACCAGACCAACTGTGGCTGCAAAGAAGGCTGTGAAAGCGCCGACGACCGTAATAAATCCTGACGTGACCGGCGCGAGTTCGTAGACCGGGAACATCCGACAGACCAGGAACACGCCGGCTGTCACCATGGTCGCGGCGTGGATCAGAGCTGAAACGGGTGTCGGGCCTTCCATCGCATCCGGCAGCCAGACATGCAAAACAAACTGCGCCGACTTACCCATGGCCCCGATAAACAGAAGGAACGCAATCAATTCGATCGCGTTAAATTCCATTCCCAAGAATGGCAGGACCCGATCGGAGTTCTCGGCCAGAGCCGCAAATACGGTGTCAAAATTCACAGACCCGAAGACCAGGAAAACGGTCATAACGCCGAGCGCCAAACCAACATCGCCGACCCGGTTGGTAACAAAGGCCTTAATCGCCGCGTCATTGGCGGATGGCTTTTTATACCAGAAACCAATCAGAAGATATGAGGCGAGCCCCACGCCTTCCCAGCCGAAGAAGAGCTGGATGAAGTTGTCGGCCGTCACCAGCATCAACATGGCGAAGGTAAAGAGTGATAAGTAGGCAAAGAAACGCGGCTTGGAGGGGTCTTCCTCCATATATCCCCAGGAATAGAGATGTACGAGCGCTGAAACGGTCGTAATTACGACCAGCATCACAGCCGTAAGCGTATCTATTTTAAAGGCCCAATTGGCCTTGAGATCGCCGATATCAAACCAACGCATGACATCAACCGATGTGCCTTCATGGTTGAAACCAACCTTGACGAACGCCACCCAGGACAGAACCGCAGATAACATCAGCAGGGCTGTTGTAATCGTCATCGAGACTTTGTCGCCTAAACGGCGACCCATAAGCCCTGCGATGAGCGCGCCGATCAGCGGCGCAAAGACGATAATCTTGTAAAGCATGCCGCCTTAGCCCTTCATCAAATCAATATCTTCCACGGCAATGTTGCCGCGGTTACGGAAATAAACGACCAGAATGGCCAGACCAACCGCAGCCTCTGCCGCTGCGACTGTCAAAACGAATAGCGCGAATATCTGCCCACTAATGTCCCCGAGATGGGTCGAAAAGGCGACGAAATTGATATTCACAGCCAACAGGATCAGCTCAACGCACATCAGGATAATGATGACGTTTTTTCGGTTCACGAAAATCCCAAACACGCCAATGGTGAACAGGATCGCCGCAACGACGAGGTAATGTGATAAGCCTATGGTCATGCGCCAATCCCCTCGCCTGGTGCCACGTCGACCAGTTCAACGGCCTCGTCACGTGTCCGCGCCATTTGCTTCATGGCATCCTGCTTGCGCACGCCTTCGCGGGTCCGGTGGGTCAGGACAATCGCGCCGATCATGGCAACCAGAAGCACAAGACCGGCGGCCTCGAAGAAGAAGGCATAATCGGTGTAGAGGACCTCGCCGATCTGCTCGAGATTTGATTTCTCGCTATCGATCACCGGCTGGCGATCATCGGATCCGGCAAAATAGGCCGCGCCGACCAGGACCATCTCGACAAACAAGACAAGCGCAACAACGGCGCCTATTGGCAAATACTGCAAAAAGCCCTGCTTCATTTCGACAAAGTCGACATCCAGCATCATGACGACGAACAGGAATAGCACCGCCACAGCGCCGACATAGACCATGACCAGCAGAAGCGCGAGAAACTCGGCCCCCATCAAGACGAACAGCCCGGCGGCTGAGAAAAAGGCCGTGATGAGAAACATCACTGAATGGACAGGGTTACGCGATGCGACGACCATAAAGGCCGCCAGCACGGCAACGCCGGCCAAGAGATAAAATGCAATTACGGTCAACACGTTGTCTGTATCCCCTGTCTCGCGCCCCTAACGGTAGGGCGCGTCCATTTCCAAGTTTTTGGCAATTTCACGCTCCCAGCGATCCCCATTCGCGAGCAGCTTGTCCTTGTCATAATAAAGTTCTTCGCGGGTTTCTGTCGCGAATTCGAAGTTCGGCCCTTCGACAATGGCGTCGACCGGGCAGGCTTCCTGGCAGAAACCGCAATAGATACATTTCACCATATCGATGTCGTAGCGGGTGGTCCGACGCGACCCGTCTTCGCGCGGCTCGGCTTCGATCGTAATGGCCTGGGCCGGGCAGATCGCTTCGCACAGCTTACAGGCAATGCAGCGCTCTTCCCCGCTCGGATAACGGCGCAACGCATGCTCTCCGCGAAAGCGCGGTGAAAGCGGGCCTTTTTCAAAAGGATAGTTTACGGTCACAGCCGGACGGAAGTGGTATTTGATCGCCAGGATCAAAGCGCCGACAAAGTCCATTAAAAGCGCGCCGCGTATGACTTGTTTAATGCGTGTCATATCGATCTCCTATGCCACCTTGTCGCCAAGGAAGGTCACCCATGTCGCCACGGCGAATACGGCAAACAGCGAGGTCGGCAGAAAGACTTTCCAACCCAGACGCATGAGCTGGTCATAGCGGTAACGCGGGACAATCGCCTTCACCATGGCAAACATCCAGAACAGGAACGCACATTTGATAAAGAACCAGAACACAGGCGGCAGGAATTGGAAACCCAGATCAACAGGTGCGTGCCATCCGCCCAGGAACAAGATCGTCATCATTCCACAGAGCAGCATGATGTTCACATATTCACCAAAGAAATACATCAGGAATGGCGTGGATGAATACTCAACCTGGTAACCCGCAACCAGTTCCGATTCCGCCTCAGGCAGGTCAAAAGGTGGACGGTTGCTTTCGGCCAAGGCCGAGATAAAGAACAGAATTCCCATATAAAACAGGATCGGGAAGAGAAGGATATTCCACGGATTATCCATCACGTTTAGATAGAACATGTGCCAGTTCCAGAAACCACCTTTTTGCGCATCAACAATCTCGGTCAGGTTCATGGTACCGGTCACGAAAATCACGGTCAGGATGATAAATCCGATTGATACTTCATAGGAAATCATCTGCGCGGCAGAGCGCAATGCGCCCATAAACGGATATTTCGAGTTCGATGCCCAGCCCCCGATGATAATCCCGTAAACGCCCAGGGACGAAATCGCGAGGACATATAAAACGCCAATATTGATATCTGAAATCACCCAGCCCGGCGCAACCGGAATAACGGCCCAAGCGACAAAGGCCATAACCAAGGTGATAACTGGCGCGATGATAAACAAAAACTTGTCCGACCCGTCTGGGATAATGATTTCTTTGAAGAAAAATTTTAGCGCATCCGCAATGGTTTGCAGAAGACCAAACGCGCCGACCACATTTGGACCTTTGCGCATTTGTACCGCGGCCCAGATTTTACGGTCAGCCAGAACAAGCGCCGCCACAAGAAGCGCCAAAACTATAACAAATCCAAGGACTTGTGCCGTTTTCAGGCCGAACCAAATCAATGGGGAGAAGTCTCCGGCAGATTGGATAATTGTCATCATTATTCCGCTGCCTCTTTCATTGCATTCCCACCCAATTCAGAGCATTCCGCCATAACCTGCGAAGCCCGGGCAATCGGATTGGTCATGTAAAAATCGCTGATTGGATTTTTAAGCGCCGCAGCCAAAGGCTTACCGCTTGCACCTAGACCGGATAAATCAAATGGTTCCGCGTCCGGATCACCTGAAACGTTGTCAATCGAAGCGAATGTCGGATGATCTTGAAAAAGTTTTTCGCGAAGCTCACCAATATTATCATAAGGCAAAGTCTTGTTCATGTGTCCTGACAAAGCCCGGATAATCGACCAGTCAGCCTTGGCCTCACCTTTTGGTGCCACGGCTGAAACGCCAATTTGAACGCGACCTTCCATATTGGCATAAAGGCCGTCTTTTTCCGTATAGGCTGCACCCGGCAGAATTATATCGGCTATATGGGCTCCGGCATCACCGTGATGGCCCTGATAAATCACAAAAGCGTTTTTAAGCTTAGACGTATCGAACTCATCCGCCCCCAGAAGGAACACCGTTTTGATGGCGCCGCTCTCGGCTGCGTCCAGAATTTCGTTGGTAGCCTTGCCGCTTTCGCCCGGCACAAATCCAAGATCTAACCCACCCACACGAGAAGCAGCGGCATGCAATATATTCCAGCCATTCCAATCGGATCGAACGACATTATATTTTTTCGCTAAGTCACTGCAGGATTTCAGTATTTTAGCGCCGTCTTTACGCGCCAATACCGCCGAACCAATCACGATCATTGGCTTTTTGGCCTTTTTTAAGACCTTAGCAAAACCGGAAGTTGATTTGGCAAGGGCCGCGATATCCGCCGGCTTTTCACCAATATGCGTATAATCGTAAGTCAGATCAGCAGCTTCACCGATCACACCGATTTCAAGGTCACCTTCGATCCATGTTTTTCGAATGCGGGTATTGATCAAGGGCGCTTCCGTGCGCGGGTTAGTTCCAATAAGCAAAATTGCGTCCGCGTCTTCTATCCCGGCTATTGTCGTATTAAACAGATAGGATCGACGATCATCGCCACCCGCAATTGAGCCATCCTGACGGCAATCGATATTGTGAACGCCAAGACTGTCCATCAGGTCTTTAAGAGCTTTCATGGATTCAGCGTCGCACATATCCCCAGCAATCACACCGATCTCTTCAGCATCAATAGACAGTTTTTGAGCCGCCAATGCGAGGGCTTCATCCCATCCCACGGCCTTTAACTTGCCATTTTCACGAACATAAGGTCGATCAAGACGCTGGCGTCCTAACCCGTCCCAGACGAAACGGGTTTTATCAGAGATCCATTCCTCATTAATGTCGTCATTCACAACAGGCAGAATGCGCAATACGCGCCCGGACCGGCTATCGACCCGGATATTGGAACCAACCGCATCCATGACATCGACCGATTCAACGCTATCAAGCTCCCAGGGCCGCGCATTAAAGGCGTAAGGCTTGGAGGTCAGCGCTCCAACCGGGCATAGGTCGATGACGTTTCCTGACATTTCCGATGTGAGGGATTGTTCCAGATAGGTCGTGATTTCTGCGTCTTCACCGCGAGACGCCAGACCGATTTCTTCAACGCCCGCAACCTCGGTGATGAAACGCACGCAGCGCGTACATTGAATACAACGGGTCATCACGGTTTTCACCAAAGGGCCCATGAATTTATCGTCGACCGCACGTTTATTTTCTTCAAAGCGGGTATGATCGCGTCCATAGCCCATGGCCTGGTCCTGCAGATCGCATTCGCCGCCCTGGTCGCAAATCGGACAATCGAGCGGGTGGTTGATCAAAAGGAATTCCATCACCCCTTCCCGTGCTTTTTTCACGGTTTCAGAGTTCGTCCGGATATTGGCTGGCGATCCGTCCCGATTTGGACGCATATCTTTGACTTGCAGCGCACAGGATGCCTGGGGTTTGGGCGCGCCGACCCATTCAACCAAGCACATACGACAGTTACCGGCCACTGACAGACGTTCATGATAGCAGAAACGCGGAATTTCGGCCCCGGCTTCTTCACAGGCCTGCATCAGCGTATAATCACCCGGCATCTCATATTCGACGCCGTCAATATTGATTTTGCGAAGATCACTCATGTCTTACTCCGCCGCCTGCACAAAGACGGGCTTGCCGGCCCGGTAATTGTCAATGCGTTCTTCGATCTCATGCCGGAAATGCCGGATCAGCCCCTGAATTGGCCAGGCTGCCGCATCACCCAACGCACAAATTGTGTGACCTTCGACCTGCTTAGACACGTCCAATAGCATATCAATCTCACTGGTTTCAGCTTCGCCGCGCACCATGCGTTCCATCACACGCCACATCCAGCCCGTGCCTTCGCGGCAAGGCGTACATTGTCCACAGCTCTCATGCTTGTAGAAATATGCCAGTCGCGCGATCGCTTTGACCACATCCGTGCTTTTATCCATAACGATAACCGCTGCCGTACCCAGGCCAGATTGATGTTCGCGCAGAGCGTCAAAATCCATCAGGACCGTATCGCAGATCTCTTTGGGCAGGAGCGGAACAGACGATCCACCCGGAATAACGGCTTTCAGATTATCCCATCCGCCACGTACGCCGCCCGCATATTCTTCGAGCAGGGTTTTCATTGGAATGGATAGGGCCTCTTCCACATTACACGGCTTGTTCACGTGACCGGAAATCGAGAAGACCTTCGTCCCTTTATTATTGTCACGACCAAACTGAGTGAACCATTCCGCGCTACGCCGCAAAATGGTCGGCACAACGGCAATGGATTCCACATTATTGACCGTGGTTGGGCAGCCATAAAGGCCTGCATTAGCCGGGAATGGAGGCTTGAGGCGGGGTTGACCCTTTTTACCCTCAAGACTCTCCAAAAGTGCGGTTTCCTCCCCGCAAATATAAGCGCCTG